>CAZJZP010000095.1:0-7519 GCA_964550505.1 uncultured Prolixibacteraceae bacterium
AGACGAGTTCGGTGCAAGAATAGGCAGAGGTGTATATGTTTATCAAATAATAGTAAAAGGTGAAAATGGCTCTGTGGCAAAAGAAACAGGAAAATTAGTCATACTTAAATAATATTTTTTTTAAATAATCGTTATATTTGCACGTTGAAAAAAAGCAACTATATGAAAATACTTGATAATAAAGCAGTTTGGATTCTTCTACTTTGTAGCTTTCTAATTTACAACAATGGTTTTGCACAAACAGATGGAGAAAACGATATACGAACCATTACCACTTCGGTTCCTTTTTTATTAATTCCGCCTGACGCTAGTAGTGGAGGAATGGGAGATGTTGGTGTATCTACTATTCCCGATGCTAATTCTATGCACCACAATGCTGCAAAATTTGCTTTCTTAGATCAATCCTTAGGCTTTACTATCTCTTACAGCCCTTGGCTGAAAGGATTAGTTAACGATATCAATCTAAACTATATATCTGCATATAAAAAGCTAGACGATAATCAAGCTATTGCCTTTTCTTTACGTTATTTTACCATGGGTAATATTACATTTACCAATGAAATTGGAGAAGAAATAGGTCAATTCAAACCTAATGAATTTGCTATTGACGGTGCTTATTCCCGAAAATTAGGAGACAATATTTCCGGTGCTGTCAGTTTACGCTATATCTATTCTAATTTAACCGGTGCCTTTTATGCAGGTGGAGCGGAAACAAAACCAGGAATGGCTGTTGCCTCCGATGTTTCTGTTTATTATCAAAAAGATGTGGATTTAGGTGATATTGATGGACAATTTGCTTTTGGAGCAAATGTTTCTAATATCGGAAATAAAATTTCTTATACAGACGATATTATCCGAGATTTTATTCCTATTAACTTGCGTTTTGGTCCTCGCCTTACCCTTTATTTAGACGATTATAACACCCTTTCCTTAATGGTTGACATAAATAAACTAATGGTTCCCACACCTCCGATTTATGCCAGAGATTCTTCAGGACAAGCTATTCCTGATGGCGATGGCGGTTATGAAATAGAATCCGGTAAAGACCCTAATCGCTCTGTCGTTAGCGGAATGTTTGGTTCCTTTTCAGATGCTCCCTTTGGATTGAAAGAAGAATTGCGCGAAATTTATTATTCCTTTGGTGCTGAATATTGGTACGACAAACAATTTGCCTTGCGAACAGGCTTTTTCTATGAACACCCAACTAAAGGAAACAGAAAATATATGACCTTAGGTGCCGGATTAAAATACAATGTTTTCCGACTTGATTTTTCTTATTTAGTTCCTATCGGAGATCAACGCAATCCTTTAGAAAACACCCTTCGTTTTACGCTTTACTTTGATTTCGATGCTTTTGAAAAGCAAAACGATAATACTAACTAATCTATCAAATGCAATATATCGGTTTTGGTTATGATGTACACCAATTAACGGCAGGCGACAATCTCAGACTTGGCGGAATAGATATTCCACATAACAAAACAGCTGTCGGTCATTCAGATGCCGATGTTTTAATTCACGCACTCTGCGACGCACTACTTGGCGCTGCGAACCTAGGTGATATTGGCAGTCATTTTTCGGACACTGATGATACTTACAAAGGCATTGACAGTACGATTTTATTGCAAAAAGTGGTTGCTCTGCTCCAGAAAGAAGGCTATCTCTTACACAATGCGGATTGCACTATTTGCCTGCAAAAACCTAAAATTGCAAGCTATATCCCACAAATGAAGGAAATTATCTGTCCTATCCTCCAATGCAATCACTTTTCTATCAAAGCAACTACCACAGAAAAGCTTGGTTTTGTTGGAAACGAAAGCGGTATCAGTGCCTACGCTGTTTGTATCATAAAAAAAGACTGAGTACAAACCCAGTCTTTTTTGGCTTTTTCTAAACAAAAAGATATATTAACAAATACGTTAAAGGTATTATTTGGAAAATGAGGTATAAGTACCAATTTGGTGCCGTTTCCTGTTTTGTGCAATGGGACACCCATCTTTTACAAAACCTATTTTTGAATAAATTTTGCCAAGAATCAATTCTGTTCCGATAATCTGCAAATGATTATTTGCAGTGCTGTTTACAAAGTTCTCTACAACCAAATCATCATGATCAACAAATAATGTCTGGTGCCCTGAAATCCTTTTTAGTTTGGTGTTTGCTAATAAAATCATTAAATCTTCTTCTCTTCTTGTTTTATCGCAACCAATAGTCTTTATTACTTTGTATTTTCCTCTAGATTTATCAATTATTTGAACACTTACAGTTCCACTTTTATTCTTCTTTTTTCTAACAAACATGCCCCAAATATACAACGGGACACCCAAATTGACAGTTATAAAACTGTAATGCACTGATATTCAGTATGGCATTTTTTTGGTGTCTATGTGGTGCACAAAACAGGAGTCTTTTTTGGCTTTTTCTATACAAAAAGATATATTAACAAATACGTTAAAGGTATTATTTGGAAAATGAGGTATAAGTACCAATTTGGTGTCGTTTGTGTTTTTCTTATAAAACGTACTGCCCAATATACTATAAATAAACCAACAGCTGCTATTGTTATAATATCCTTACCTGGATAATCCTTAATAATAAACACAAAGCTTATCGGAACAAAGGACATCACAAAAAAACCAATAATTTTTAGTGCTATCGATTTTTCATCTTTATGCCAATGTTTTAAAAAAGGATAACAAAAAGGAAGAAGACCTCCATAAAACACCAAAATAATTCCTGTATAAGGAAGTTGATTGATACTTAAAATCCCTAGAAGAATTAAAATTCCGTAAAGAATAATCTCTATTTGAATAGATTTTTTCATGTTTAATATTTTATATGGTTAACAATTAAGCACAAGAAAATAACAAATAAAAAAAGCAATAAGCAAGTTTTTAATCAAAAACTTTTTAACAATTTAACAACGGTTACTAAGTTGACATAAAAAAAGATAGATTGATAAATACGGTGTAGGTATTCTTCAAAAAATGCTGCACTTACGCTTCTATTTAAAACCTTTTCTAATATGCCTATTTATTCTCTTGATAAAAGCACTTGAGATTTTTCCGTTTTTGATCATTTCTTTAGAATTATAAACCGACAAGCTTTCATCTTGTTTAACAATGACTTTGGGGCTTTCCTGCATAGATATTTGCTGAAAAATATCCGTGCTATCATAATCAATTATTTGATAATAATAAACATTTTTCACTGTACAATCGAAATAAATTATACTGTCACAAAAAGAAAAATTATGTTCTGCTATTGCAATATCTCTATATCTAAATCCATAATCCACTAAAGAAATGAAAAACAAAGGAAATGTTTTATTGCTTCTTAATTCTTTAAAATATTGAATTACTTTCTGTTCACAAAAACTACAAGTCTTCTTGTTATTGGTAATATAAACACCATCAAGATAAGCTGAAAACTCGCTTTGAATATATTCATTTTGTGCACACAAATAAATAGGGGAAAAGGCAAGGCTAAGGCAAAGGCATTTGATAAAATTGGAGATACTGTTTTGTTCTGAATTTTTGTTTTTCTTCATTTCTAATAGCTTTTATAATATCGTCATATTTCATTCCTTTAAACTCTTCAAACAACAAAAAAGTGTTAACCTGTATTAATTTACTATCATAAAATAATGCAGCATTGGAATTTATTAATGACTCCAATAGGGGTTTTTTAGGATTGATTAACTCTTCCCCTTGTTTTGAAAAAGATGTTTCCACCTGATAATCTGAAAGATAACATCGACTCCCGTTTTCATTGATTAACCAAAAATCTAAGGATAAGGATTGTGTTTTATAAAAAAGACTATCTGTTTTAATTACTAACAAGCAAGAGTCATTAATAAAAGCTATTTTTTTTATTTGTGGCGTTCTAAAATATTCCTTCCTTGATTTAGTAATATTAGCCTTCGTTATTTTTTCATCTTTGTTTTCCTTTGAAGAAAATTTATTAAAGAGATGTATTGTATCTACAATAGAAAATGATGCATTGTTCAGTATTCTAATTCTATAATCAGTAATGTCTGCAATTGCAGTATATTTACTAGAATAATCAAGACGCGTGTTTCTAAAAAAAGCAAACCTTATCCCCTTTATTTTAAAGGTTTTCGATTTAAGAACTTTGTTTTTCTTAATGCCTGACAAACAAAGCTTTACGTCTTCGTTAGTGTTTTTATCATGAGCGTATTTTGCCATAATAAAAAGATTTTTTTTCAAATGATAGAATTGTATGTATTTATTTTGTTTGTTTTGTTGTGCTTTTACATAATGAAAATCTTTGTTTTTATTTTGTTTTAACAACAATATATGAGAATAAGCCAGCAGATAAATTGTGTTTCCTGTGTAAAAATAATCAAAAACGCCTACATGACTATTGTTTATCTCTTTTGGTAATCCCTTGAAAATCAGCTGAAAACTGTCTGTTTCATGTGTGATAAAAGAATGCTTATACAATGTGTAAGTAGTGTTTTTGTTAAAAAAAACATCATTTCTTGGAATAACTAAAGAAAAATAGCTGTCTCCAATCACTTTATCAATAGTGTTATGAAAGAGTATATTGCTATGAATTCTTGTCTCTACTGAATTAATGTAATTAATAGAATCTATCTGTGCTTTCGAATGATAAAAAGCCAAAGTAAGAATTAATAAAATACTTACTTTGGCTATAATTTGATGCTTCTTTTTCATTCTTTAGACTTCAAAACCTACAATTATCTTAACAATCATTTCATTAGTATCTTCATCATATCTGTAACTCATAAAAACTGTTTCTTCCCCTTCAATAATAAATCTTTTACTATTAATACCTTGTTCCATTGAATCTTGAATTTTATCATTTAACATGTCAATATCAACCCACAAAATTGGATTTCCATCTTCATCTTTGACGGCTCCATAAGGAATTGGTCTATGTAAAACATTTCCACAAGGGTCTCCATCTTCAAACACACACGGTACCTCACCTGGATACTGACATCTTAAATGATGATACCATACACTGTTACTATAAAGATGGCTTTCATCTACATAATCAAAATTATTTGTACCATCAGGATTTACTAATTTAACCTGAATAACACACATTGGTTCTTCTGCAGTAATTGACTGTGTAAAAGCTATCAATGCTAATACAATAATTAATACGATTTTTTTCATGCTTAATATTTTTTTATGGTTAATAATTAAGCACAAGAAAGAAAGAAAGAAAGAAAGAAAGAAGCAAGTTTTTGACCAAAAACTTATTAACAATTTAAAAACAGATGCCACTTTGTCATAAAAAAAGACTGAGTAAAACCCAGCCTTTTTAGAACAATCAAATAAATTGTAATTTCTCTAATTATTTTTAGGCTTAAACGCACCTTGTTTGTGTTGTTCGCAAGGACCTTGTACTTTTTGATGTTGTCCACTGCAATTACTGTGTTTGTTTCCTGTTGCACCAGAATGATTGTGATGGTTTTTGCTTTTATGCATATCAAAAACTACTCGTTGCTCTTCTGTTAACAGATTACGGATTTCATTGTGTTTTGCGATACGTTTTTTCTCAATTTCCGCTTTTTTTTGTGCTATTGCATCAATTAAAGCATAAACTTCTTCCAAATCCACATTGTCTTGTGTAGTTAATGTGGTAATTTTTGCACGCATTTCTCTAATTTCATTATGCAAAGGCAAAACTTCTTTTTTGTACTTCAAATTAATAGCATCAATTTGTGTTTGTTGTTGTTCTGTTAAATTCGGGATTTTGCAGTTCTTGTGCGTTTGAGAATTAGCTTTAGGCTGTGCAAAAAGACTTGCTGTAGCAAAAAGCATGACTAGTGTAATACTTAAGATTTGTGTTTTCATTGTTTTAGATTTTTAGTTATACATTTATGTTATTAAATTTATCTTCTTCTGTTAGGGTGTCTATTTCCTGAAGGTTTACAATGTTTTCTTGGCATATCACGCATAAAAAAAGAAGGGATGACTTCTTCCAGAAACAATGCTTCTTGCTCTTTATCACAAATTTGTAAAACTTCTCTCATATGAGTAATATCAAGCATTTGCATTTGAGCGTATAGCTCTCCTATTTCTTTTGCATAAGCCATAAGCAAACTGTCATTTGTTGGTTTTTTTCTAAATTCATCAACAATTGCTTGCTTTTTGGCTTTCATTTCTTCTGTATATTCTTTTACCGCTGTAATATGCTTTGTTTTTAATGCCTGGTGTTTTTCCCTTTGGGCTGGTGTAAAGTTCAATTGTTCTTTAAAATTACATCTATTGTTATTTCGGAAAAAATCCCTGTTTTCTTCGAAGCTTTTTATTTTATTCACTTCAAAAAAGATAGTAATTAAAGCACTTAGATTTATAATCAAAAGAACAAAAAGTATCCAAAATATTGTTTTCGTTTTTTTATTCATTGTTTTTCCATTTTTTTATTCAGCATAATAACTTTGATAATCATCAAAAGAAACCAGAGAGCTATATTCAGACTCAAGCATTGTTTCTTGTTCAACAGCAAAACTATTGCTAGAAACTATCTTCCCTAAAGAAAAACCTATAGTAATAGCCAAAACTAAGAAAAGGGGCACAAAAACAAGCTTGCGTTTTGGGAAAAAGATGAAACTTTCTTCTTTTTCAAATGCATTATCCAATTTTGCTTCGCATTTACTCAAAAAATAGGGTTCGGGACTTTCGTCAATCGGACGAATTTTCTCTGGTGCAAGAGCTTGTATCTTTTCAAAAACCAAGCGACATTTTTCGCATGTTTCAATATGCTTTTGCATTTCTTCCTTTTTTTCTCCTTTGGAGAAAAATTCGCTTAACTTATATTTACATTCTTTTGCGTTCATTTTTTTTCTTTCTGTTTATTTTGACAATTCAGCAGTAAAAAACTTGTGTTTTTAACGCATATTTTCTTCATAATAATCATACAACAAACTATACAACTTCTTGTGTGCTCGGTGTATCAAGGATTCCACTGATGATTTGGATTTTTTCATAATGCTTGCAATTTCTTCATACGACAAGGCATTAAAATGTCGAAGAGTGTATGCTGTTTTTTGTTTTTCGGGAAGTTTGTCCACTGCTTCATAAAGTTCTTTTACATTTTCCTTGCTTTGCATTTCTGTTTCAGGATTTGAATGGTTTTGCTGCAAAAACCCTAGAATATCTTCATCTTCTTGCGGCATCATTCTTTTCATTCTTTTGTAGCGATTTAAAGACTTATTCACGGTAATGCGGTAAATCCAGGAAGATAATTCTGCTTCTTTTCTAAAGGAATTGATAGACTGAAAAACTTCCACAAAAACGTCCTGTGCAATATCTTCCGCTTCCTCTCTGTTTTTCAAGAAACTTAAAGCCAGCGAAAACACTTTGTTTTGGTTTTCTGCCACAAATTCCCGAAAGGCATCTCTGTCTCCATTCTTTAAGGCTTCAATCATTTCCCTCTGCTGCATGCAAAAAATCTTTAGTTTAAGACAAATGTAAGCAAAAACACTACCGAAACAACCGCCATTGATGCAATAATCAGT
>CAZJZP010000095.1:7529-8964 GCA_964550505.1 uncultured Prolixibacteraceae bacterium
CAAATGTAAGCAAAAAAACTTGTGCTATTTTTTTAATA
This sequence comes from uncultured Prolixibacteraceae bacterium, assembly GCA_964550505.1. Taxonomy (GTDB): domain Bacteria; phylum Bacteroidota; class Bacteroidia; order Bacteroidales; family CAZJZP01; genus CAZJZP01. The sequence goes on from CAZJZP010000095.1 coordinate 7,568, forward strand.
AAATAAATTTATGTACTTTAGTAGCATAAAACTTTAAAAAAATGGAAGAAAATACTATTGAAAAACAAGCAAAAGAATATAGATACGCAGGCTTTGGTGTGCGATTATCTGCTTTTATTATTGACACTGCAATTTATATGCTTATTGCTTACTTGATATGGGGCAATCAAGTTGTGAATACCTCTAATGGAGGAATATACATCGGCTTAAAGAATTGGCAAATGATTGTTCCATTATTATACTTTTTCTTAAATTGGCTTATTCTTTCCTCTTCTATCGGCAAAGTTATTTTTGGTTTGAAAATGATTAATGAAGAAGGAAATCGCATCAACATCAAAGAAATCGGTCTTCGATTATTGATGTATTTATTTATGATTATTGGTGTATGGTTTCTTTTTGGAAATAAGAAAAGACAAACACTACACGACATTGTTGCAAAGACCTTTGTTGTGTATAGGAAACTACAAGACAAACCAAAAGAGATGTGAATCTAAGGATTTACACACTAATTAATAAACTACTTCTTCTCTGGCAACAGGCATCGTCATACATCTTGCTCCTCCACCACCTCTGGAAAGTTCAGAACCTTCGATACAAACAACACAACGTTGGTAATCATCAGGATTTTGTTTTCCGCTAATTACATCTGTTGCTTTTATCACTTCAAATCCTGATTTATTGAGTTCATCAATAGTATAAATGTTTCGTTCATAACCGATTACTTTACCTGGCGCAAAAGCAAAGAAATTAGCACCACTATGCCATTGTTCGCGCTGTTGATTCCAAGAATCTAGCGTTCCCCCGCAAATGATTGGCTCTAAATCAAAGCCCAGGTTTTTTAACGCTACCAACATGTTTTCTTGCTCTTCAATCTTTACTTTTCCATCTGTAACACTAATATGTACTGTCTGGAAACGATTCGGTTTTGTTATTATCGGTTCATACACCATGCATTTATCCTTATCTAAAAAGGTGAAAACCATATCCAAGTGAATAAAAGATTCGGGTGTTTTGGGTAATTCCTGCACGATAATATGCATATTTTCATGGCGTTCACGTAAGCGATGCAAAATATAATCAACTCCTTGAGAACTAGTTCTACTTCCTATTCCAATCAACAAAACATCTTCTCTGGCTATCAACACATCCCCTCCTTCGATACTAATTGCCGAATCGTAAATACTATCTTCTCTTGGATTTACTGTGGATGTAGCAAATGCCGGATGAAAATCAAAAATTGTTTGCATAATAATCGATTCTCTTTCCCTAACTTTATTTGCCATTGCTGCAATTAAAACCTTGTCGTTGATGGAAATAGCTGCATCTCTGGTAAAGAAAAAATTATGCAGCGGTTTTAAAGCATATCGTTTTCGACTCAAAAAAGCGGTTAAATTATC
>CAZJZP010000096.1:0-8951 GCA_964550505.1 uncultured Prolixibacteraceae bacterium
CTTCAATTCCTTTTACAAGAAATTTAACAATAATTATTTTCTTTTTTCGTAAATCCTTTACTTCAATCCAAAAGTTTTCTCCTTCTTTCCCAACCACGCTATATTTTAATAGCACAGGAACCTCTTTCTTTCCTTCATATTTTCTCAGTAAAACCCACTGTCCAACGGCTATATCTATATACTTATCTTGTGTTTGATAAAGTGTGTCTTTATTTTCTCTACTAAAATAATCTTCGAGAATTTCTTTATTATTTTGTCCATAAATATTTATTGATAAAGAAATTAATAAAAACATACTAATATTACTTATTGCTTGTTTTTTCATAATATACTGTTTTAATATAATTATTGATTGTTTAAATCTTCATCCTGTAATAAAAGCTCGTCAAAAGAAGAATGAACTCCTTTAGCTGAATAAAATCCAACACCACCCTTGGTTGTACTACTATATATGTCAGGATATTCTTCTGAAGTTATGGTAAACAAATAAACTTCATTAATAGTTGCATGAATATATTTGTTATTATATAAAATAGAAATATTGTTTTTACCATTACGTAGAAACCCTTCTGGAATTTGAGACCACGAGATAATCTTAGAATAATTCCCATTGCTTATTTTTCCAAGAGAATAATATCCTTGATTAGCAAATAATAGAGCAAAAGCATTGTCAATATCAGAAGCCCTAAATAAAACACCATAAGCTTGTCCTGTTTCTCCTTCTTCAAAATAAATATCAATAGAAAGATATCGATATAGATCTGAAGGAACATCTTTTATCCTTATATAAGAACGTTGACCCATTTCTTTATCAAAGATATGATATCTGCCATTTTGAAAATACATCTTTGAATTTTCTACCCAATTATTATGATTTGTTGAAAAGTCTTCATAAAAGACTTTCTGAGCAAATGTGCTTAACGAAACACAGATAATAGTAATAATAATACTTGTAACTAATAAGTTTTTCATAACTGTCCTTTCTATTTTAATTAATAATAAAATCTATTGTCCAATTTCAGGAGGAACTTCTCTTACCCAAGTTTTTATTGTAATTTTGTCCCCTGTGTTTATAAAAGAGAAAATGTGCGTATGGAAAACAGGTGTTTCCATCCTTATTTCTTGTTTAGCTTCATCCTTTCTAATATAGAAATCTACAATCCCTTTATTTTCATTCTCTAAAGTCCATTGGCAATCCCCAATTAATTCAAGGAAAACCGGCCTCATCATTAATTTGTTCACTTCAATTACATCAGTAATATCTTCGCTAACATAATCTAACAATCGGTTAATATTTTGAGCTTTAAAAGCAGCAATAAAATTATCCAAACTATATTCTTCATTGAGCGTTTGCTCATCCCAGACTTTCAACATATCAAAAGACGCATGCACCTCTTTTGACGAATAAAAACCAATCCCTCCATACGCAATACTTTCTGTAATAGCTGGAATGTCCGAAAGTTTAAACAATTCTTGATTATTAACAAACACAATGATTTTACTATTAGTAAATTTGATTATCATTTGATTTTTGCCGTTTTTGGTAATTTTCTCCGAAAAAGTCCAATCAAGGATTTTTGTGTAAGATCCATTCGTTAATTTTCCTAAACTATAATATCCCTGAGCTACAATTAAGAAGATAAAAGCGTTGTCAATATCTGCGGCTCTAAACATTAATCCGTATCCTAAATTTGTAATTCCTGATTCATAATAGGTATCAACTTGTATTGTCCGTGTTTTTGGCTTCATCAAATCTGCTTGTTTTAAATAAGAGCGCCAACCTGTTTCTTTATTAAAAATATGGTATCTTTGATTCTGAAAATATGTTTTATCAGAAACAGTCCATTTGTTTTTATTAGAAGAAAAGTCATCTTCTACAATAATTTGCGATTTCCCAATAATACATAAAATTAAAAGAAACCCGAAACAAAATAATTTTTTCATTTTATAAAAATTTAAATTACACAATCTTTTTTTGATGGGTCGATAGATAAAAAAAGGCATTAATTAATGTCGTTTTTCCCATTCAATATTATGATCCTGAATTTCTAAAAGTTCATAAGAAGAATGTACTCCTTTTGCAGAATAAAAGCCAACGCCACCATCAACAGGAAGGCTGTAGTATTCCTCTATAATTTTGTATTCAGCAGTATTTCCCACAATATAAATAACTAGTTTTTCAGCGGAATAATCAATTCTTATCCAATTTCTGGCTTTTTTTCTAATATTGGCATTCGGAGTCCAATCTATAAGCTTGGAATAAACTCCATTAACAAGTCTTCCAAAGGAATAATATCCTTCTGCTGCAATAAGAAACATGTATCCATTATTTATGTCAGAAGCTGCAAAGAAAACCCCATAACCTTGATTTGTTAGTCCACCATTAAATACAGCTATCACTTCAATACTCCTATAAGGCATCGTTCTATCTTGAAGTTTTTTAAAAGAAAGTTTTCCTATTTCATTATTATGAATATGGTAAGCCCCTTGGCTAAAATACATATCAGAGGTTTCGCGCCAACTGTTTTTATTTATGGAAAATCCATCAACAAAAATTTCTTTTGATTCATCTTGTGCATTAATACTATTAATGGCTGCCAAGACAAAAACGAATAAAAATAAAATTGTTTTTTTCATTGCATTATTTTTTTGGTTAATATTATTTGTATTTACTTCAAAAATAATGACAAATTCTGTGATTCTTAGGGCAAATGAATAAGTGTAAAAACTTAATTATTAATTGTACCAATTAAATACATAAGTGTTTTCTTACAATTGTTCTAAAGCGACTAATAATTGGTCTTTTTTTCTAATCGAAACATCCACCATCGAATTATCTGACATCAACAAAGATAATCCGTGTTGTTTATGAAATCGCTTAATATGGTTAATGTTTACTAAATGTGAATGATGAACACGAATAAATTGATGAGAAGATAATAGTTTTTCGTATTCTTTTAAACTTTTAGACACAAGGATAGTTGAATTGTCTTTTAAATAAAAACAAGTGTAATTATTATCTGCTTCGCAACGAATAATATCAGCTATTTCAACAACATAAATAATATCCGCTGTTTTTAATACAATTCTTTGAATTGGCTTTTCTCTTGCATGAAAATTTTCGAAAAACACCCGATATTGTTTTCCAAAAGTAGCCAGATCAAAGTTATCTTGGATTCTTTTTAAAATATCAAAAAGATTTTCTTCAACAACTGGTTTTAAGAGATAATCTAAGGCGCTATATTGAAAAGCTTTTAAAGCATAATCATTATGCGCTGTAATAAAAATAACCGCAGATTCCAGTGCTGAGAAATTATCCAAAATATCAAAAGCAATTCCATCGCCAAGTTCAATATCCATCAACAAAACATCAAAATACTCTTGCTCTAATATCCTTATTGCTGATTTAACGGAATCTGCTTCTGCTTTAACAATATAATCTTTACTATCTGCAAGAATAGTTTTTAGATTATTGCGGCATGATTCTTCATCATCAATAATAGCTATATGTAACATCTTTTATTCTTTTGCTATAGTAAATAATATTTGTGTGCCATTTTCTTTATCCATAATACTAAATCCTATTTGCTTATGGTATTTTTTCTTAAAAATTTCTATTCTTTCCTTTGTTATGGTCGTTGATAAAGACTTTCTTTTTGCTTCTTTTTTGCTTGATTTAATTCCACAACCATTATCATCAATACAAATGTAATAAAAGTTCTTCTTTTGATAAACAGAAATGTGTAAAACTGCATTTTTATTCATCCCTCTAAAAGCATGCTCTATTGCATTTTCCACAAAGGGTTGGAGTAATAAAGGCGGAATTTGAACAGCATCAATTTCCAACTCTTGATCAATATCGAGATAATATTCAAATTTGTTTTTATGCCTTATTTTCTGTAAATCAATATAATACTCCAATATTTCTATTTCTTCCTCTAATGAAATCTGCTCAAAAAAAGATTGTTCAAGAATACTACGCATAAGCTTGGAAAACTTAGCCAAAAATGAAGCTGCTTCTTTGGGTTTAGCTTCCAGAATATATGACTGTATGGCTTCTAATGCATTGAAAATAAAATGGGGATTCATTTGTAGTCTTAAGAGCTTTTCTTGAAGTTGTTGCTCTTTTTGCCGATACTGCATCAATCTATAACGATAAAGAAAAATAGCAAATAAGGATAACAGAATAATGAATGCAGAAGCAATTACAAACACTATTTGTCTATTCTTAGCCTTAATCGTATTAACTGCTATTTCTTGATTTAACAACAAGATTTTCTTCTCTTTTTTCTCTGTTTCATACAGCATTTGTATTTCCATCAATTGTTTATGTTTTTCTACATTAAAGATGGAATCATAATAGCCTATATACAAATCAAAAAAATGTCTAAACGCATCATGTTTTTCCATAAGCGAATAGTTGATTGTCATATTTTCGTATAGAGTAATAATCATTTCGCTAAGCTGAAATTCTTTAGCAACTAACAACGCTTCATTAAAATACTCCTCGGCAACAGTGTATTGCTGAATATTCATATATGCATTGCCTAAAGCATTCATTGACACTGTTTGTCCAATAACATCATTTTCTTTTTTCCTGATATCATAAGCTAGCATATAATATTCAATTGCTTTATCAAAATGCTGTTGAGCATTATATACAATTCCTAAATTGTGGTAAGAAGAAGCAATCTTGCACGCATCATCATATTGCAAACGGATTTTTAATGATTTCTGAAAACAATATAATGCACTATCATATTTCGCTGTATATTTATATACTAAGCCAATATTATTTAAGACATCTGCTTTTTTTTCTTCATTTTTAGTTAAATCAGAAATGAATAAAGCTTTTTTATAATACTTCAAAGCATTTGAATAATCTTTCCAAGACATGTATAGAATTCCAATACCATTATAGGCTTTCGCCTTTCCCTCTGTATTATCAATTCTATCGTAAAGTGTTAGGCTTTGAAGAAAATATTGTAAAGAAATTGAATAATTACCCTTATTTCTGTAAAGAATGGCAATGGAGTTAATGCATTCTCCCATTTTTAAGCTGTCTTTTATGCCGTTATATATTTGAAATGCCTGTTGATAATACACAATAGATGAATCACTTTCTCCTTTTTTGGAACATTCTTCTGCTTGTTGAAAAAACAGGTCAGCTTCTTGTCTTTGTTGAGAATATGCTAAGAATAATATTAGCATAAAAAAAATAAATAGTACGCTTTCTTTCCTTTTCATTGGGCTTAGATACAAAACCTTGTTTTCATTCAAATTACTATACGTTTTTTCAAAAACACTTTTCTAAGTAAGACAAAATTAATAATAATTTATGATTTTATTAGATTTTATACAGTTTTTTCACAAATCACTAGAAATTGTATTTTTTCGAATTATTTTTATTTTCAATTTTTTTTTTATATGTTTGACTTTTAATTGAAATAAATAATTTAAAATATACGATTATGAAGAATTACATTGCATTGAACCCGAATCCGCTAGTGCAGTTTTTGCAAAAGCATCCTCGTGAATTTACAAAAGCTGATATCATGCGTTTTGTGGAAGAGAAGAATATTGAAATGATAAATTTCCGCTATGTTGGTGGAGATGGAAGACTAAAGGCCTTGAATTTCGTCATTCAAAGCAAAGAACATCTTGATTTAATACTTTCATCAGGAGAAAGGGTTGATGGATCAAGTCTTTTCAAATATATGCAAGCTGGTTCTAGTGATTTATATGTGGTTCCAAAATTCAAGACCGCCTATGTAAATCCTTTTACCGAAATTCCAACGCTTGATATCTTATGTTCATATTTTAACAAAGACGGAGAACCTTTAGACAAGTCCGGCGAAAATATTATGCTAAAAGCCCATAAAACATTAGAAGAAAAAACGGGATATTCATTAGATGTGATGGGTGAATTGGAATACTATATTATTAGTGAAAAAGATGATTTATTCCCTGCCAAAGATCAACGTTCGTACCATGAGAGCATGCCTTATTCAAAATGGGATTTTTTACGCGCCGAAGCCATGGAAGCAATTGCAATGGCTGGTGGATTAATAAAATACGCACACTCAGAAGTGGGTAATTTTTCCGACGAGAAATATAATTATGAACAAAATGAAATTGAATTTCTTCCCACAAGAATGGATGAAGCTGCGGATCAATTAATCATTGCAAAATGGATGATTCGCATGTTGGGATATAAATATGGTGTAAATATCAGTTTTGCTCCAAAAATTACTGTTGGAAAAGCAGGAAGCGGTCTCCATGTACACATGATGCTAAAAAAAGACGGTAAAACCGCAACTGTTGAAAATGGAAAATTAAGTGATGCTGCTAAACGAGCTATTGCAGGAATCTTAGATATTTCTCAATCCCTAACAGCATTCGGGAACACAGTACCAACATCTTATCTTCGCTTAGTTCCTCATCAGGAAGCACCAACCAATATTTGCTGGGGAGATCGTAACCGTTCAACATTAATTCGCGTACCTTTAGGATGGACAGGTAGGGCAGGTGAAATGGTTAATCGCCTAAATCCATTAGAAGCTCCTGAAAACAGAGATTTCTCCAATAAACAAACCTACGAATTCCGTTGTCCTGATGGTTCTGCTGATATTTATTTGCTTATGGCAGGTCTTGCTGTCGGTAGCCGACACGGATTGGAAATGGAGCCAAGCAAAGCACTTGAACTAGCAGAAAAACTGTATGTTGGTGTAAATATTTTTGACAAGGAACATGAAGAAACTCTCAACAAACTAAAACAACTTCCGCTTTCTTGTTGGGAATCAGCAGAGAAACTGATAGCAGAAAAAGATGCATATACCAAATATGCTGTCTTTTCAGAAGAGATGATTCAAGATATTGCTGGAATGCTTAAGGCTCACGATGACGATAAACTAAGTGAACGCTTATACGGAAAACATGACGAAATCAAAAAATTAGTGGAATTACATATGCATTGCTAAAAGCATTCCTTGTTTTTATTCTAAAAAGTCCGTTTTTTGAACGGGCTTTTTTTCGTTTGCCTTTTTTGTTTTCGCAAAAACACGTCCCAACCAATTCGGAAGGATTATGCTGCCAATAAATAAGTAAGAATAGAAACTCATTAAACGCCAAAGCAAAGCTAATGCTGCCACCAAACCTATTGGAATAAAAGCACCCAAATATCCTTGAAACATAATTTCTGCTACTCCTGCACTTCCAGGAGTGGGGCTAATCAGCATAATTACCCACATAATTAATTGTTTAGCGTAAATCAAAAAATGATTATCAACAGCTACAAAGGCTAATATCAAACAGTTCACTACCCAATATCTTGCTGTCCAAGAAATAAAAGTAGAACCATAGGCTTTCATCCAAAACCAAAAAGATTTTCCTTTCATTTCCTTTGAGGTTATGATAATTTCACTTCCCGTTCTATTTGCTCCGGCTTTCCATTTTCGTAAAAAAGGAAGACTGAAAATTTTAAGCAAGACCCACTTAAAACCTCTAGGTGCAATAAAAACTCCTGTTACTATTATTAAAGTCAAACTAATAATAAAAGCATAGCCAATAATAAAAACCGCTTTGCTCCCAAAACTAAATGATGCGATTGTAATAACGGAATCCGTAAAAAAGAATGAAGTTCCCAATGTTAGTAAGATGATGGGAACCATGGTAATATAGAAAAGTTCATCCAACATTGCCGTAATCATAACAACTGCCGTTGAGCGGCCTAATTTTATTCCTTCTTTGTGAACAATAAACATTGCTACTGCCGAACCTCCAACAACAGAGGGCGTAACAGCTGAAGCAAATTCCCAAAGCATTATCGCATCAAAACTTCTTCGCCAGGAAATATCTTTATCCGTTAATAAACGTAACCTATACATATAGGCTAAATCCCGTAAAGCTTGTAAACAAAGAGCTATAAACAACCAAAAAAAAGTAGTCGCTGTCCAATTGATAGTATTAAAAACAGCTAAATCAAATTGACGATAGAGCAAATAGAATGAGACAGCTAAACCAAGACCAACGGCAAAAAGTATCCGAGGTCGGCTAAAAGTTCTTAATATTTTATCCTCTTGCTTGCTCATAAAAAAAATCAAAAATACAATTTATTCAATTATCTGTCTTCTTTATCGAATAAAAACAGAAGGCGGCTGCCATTATGACCCGTTTTTGTGTTCTTGACTGTCAATATGGCTTGTTTTTGTGTTTTTTTCCTAATGGAATGGATTTTGAAAATACAGAAGCGAAAATTAATTAAAAAACTAAAAAAATATAGGAGGAAAAATTATGAACTTAGTAAAATTTCAAAACAGACCGTTTATGCCGTCCATTTTCGACGAATTCTTCAACGATGTAGAAGAAAACAAATTGGTTCGTCCTGCAACAAACATTATTGAGCGGGAAGATGAAATTGAAATCCAGGTAGCTTTACCGGGCGTTAATAAATCAGACATTAATATTGATGTTGAAAAAGATGTATTAACAATTTCATCAGAGCAAAAGAAAGAAGAAGAGAAGAAAGAAGATAACTATGCACGAAAAGAGTTTTCATTCTGCTCTTTCTCCCGTTCTTTTGTAATCCCTGAAGCGATAAATGCGGACAAGATTAAAGCAAAATACAATGACGGTATTTTACAAATTAACATGCCAAAACGCGAAGAACACAAAAGCATTACTAAAAAAATCAGCGTTTCATAAGGCTTGTAAGAAAAAAAAATCAAAAGGCTGTCTTTTCAGACAGCCTTTTTTGATTAATTTGGAATAATCATTGTATGAAAAATCTTATCTTTGTCAGAAGAATTTTTTATATGAAAAACGCTAATAAATTTTTTCTTTTCCTTTTATTAAGCATTTTTATGCTTAGTTCTTGCAAATCACTACGTGATCATATCCGTGAACAACAAGAGGCTAGTAAAAGAGATACTAATTTCCAACTGGAAGAAACA
>CAZJZP010000097.1:0-8921 GCA_964550505.1 uncultured Prolixibacteraceae bacterium
AAATTATTGCAGGAAATTGGAAAATGAATTTGAATTTCAGTAATGCAGAAGACCTTCTAGCTGATATTTTAGATTTATTGGAAAAAACACAGCAAAAAAACGGAAAATCCTTTGATGAAATGATTATTTGCCCGCCTTTTCCTTATCTGGAACTTGCCGGAGACATTTTTTTGGAAGAAGATAAGGTGATGATTGGAGCACAAAATGTAAGCGCATATCAAAATGGAGCTTATACCGGAGAAATTTCTGCGATGATGCTGGAATCCTTGTCTGCGGAGTATTGTATCGTTGGACATTCGGAAAGAAGAAAATATTTTTCGGAATCCGACCAAGATATTTTAATAAAGGCGCAAAATTTGCTGGAATACGACATACAGCCCATTATTTGTTGTGGCGAAATATTGGAAGAACGAGAAACGAACAAACATTTTGAGGTAATAGAAAAACAGCTGAAAGCAGCAGTATTTCCGCTCAAAGAAAGCTTAAACGAAGTAATTATTGCTTACGAACCAGTTTGGGCAATTGGTACTGGAAAAACAGCAAGTCCTGAGCAAGCACAAGAAATGCATGCTTTTATTCGTTCATTAATAAGAAAAGAATGTGGAGATGAAAGGGCAGATAGTATTCCTATTCTTTATGGCGGCAGTTGTAATGCCCAGAATGCCAAAGAATTGTTTTCCTGTCCTGATGTTGATGGTGGATTGATTGGAGGTGCTTCCTTGAAAGCCAAGGATTTTATTGAAATTGCTAATTCTTTTTAACTATGTCTTTAATAGAAATTAAAATTCATATCCCAGATGAAAACAAAGCGGAAATTCTTTCTGCCTTATTGTTGAATAGCGGATATGAAGGTTGCTATCAGGAAGAGGACGACTTTTTTGCCTATATTCAGGATAAAGATTTTGAAGAACGAAAATTAATGCGATTATTAGCGCATGTAGATAAAAAACTGCATTATACAGTGAAAAACTTGGAAGATACCAATTGGAATGCAGAATGGGAGAAAAATTATCCATCAGTTCGCATTAATGACGTATTTATTTATGCCGATTTTCATCTGGAAGACAAAGCAGCGCATTATGCTATTAGAATTAATCCACAGATGTCTTTTGGAACAGCGCATCACGAAACAACAGCCTTGATGTTGGAATGCATGCAAAAGATGGATTTACAAGGGAAAATTATAATGGATATGGGCTGTGGAACTGCTGTTTTGGCAATATTGGCAAAAATGATGAAAGCCTCACACGTTGATGCAGTGGATAATGATGATTGGGCGTATAAAAATGCTTTGTCTAACATAAAAACAAATGCAGTTGAAGTGTCCGTTTATAAAGGAGATGCTTCTTTTTTACAAGAAAATAACAAAAGCAATTTATATGATGTTTTCATTGCTAATATTAATAGAAATATTCTGTTAAATGATATTTCTGAATACGCAGTTGCTATTAAAAACAAGGGAGATCTATTGCTGAGCGGATTTTATGAAAATGATTTAAAAGATATTCAAGAAAAAGCCGCTGAACACAAGCTTGTTTTTCAGACGAGCTTTAGCAAAAATAATTGGTGCCTAGCGCATTTCAAAAAAGAATTATAAAATACCACAAGATTATGATGAAAAGAAACACCAATTTATTAACATCGCAACAGAAAATAGAAAAATACCCGCATATTCAAGCTAAGGGATCTATCTTAAAAATATCTATTTTTCTGCTTTTCAGCATCTTAATAATTAGTGAATCAAATGCACAGATTACGGTTTTTTCTGCCGATAAGGATAAGTATCAGACAGAACTGATTACATTTATGCAAGATGTTGACAAGAAATCTGAAAAGGATAAATCCAAAGCTTTTATCGAAAGTTTTCCGATTGAATGGAATGATCCAAAATATACTCAAACTCACCGCGATTGGATGTATAAGATTTCTAATCTTATGCTAAATAATAAATTCCGCCCTTATCCACAATTTGAAGCATATTTGGATGTAATGGCTGTTATTACTGAAAAATCGAAAGACCTAAACAGCTTTATCGCCTGGAGTAAATCCGTTGAAAAAATATTAGAGAAAAGAAACAGCTCTCGAAAATTTTTAGATTTTATGGATTTTTCATTGCGGCTTTATACCGAAAATTATATTTATTTTTCTCCCAGAACCAATCAATGGAAATCATCTAATGCCAATTTTTATTTTGAATATATTGACGAAAAAGAGCCTGTATTGCATTTTCCTTCTTTAGATTTAATCTGTTATAATCATAACGACAGTTCCGTTATTCATAATACATCAGGGAAATATTATCCTTTCGACGAAAAATGGCAGGGCAAAAGTGGGAAAATCGATTGGCAACGTGCTGGTTTTTCTCCTGATTCTGTTTATGCGGAAATTGATAATTATAATATCAACTTAAAATATGCACATTTTACCATAGACACGGTGAAGTTTTACCACAAAGAATATTTCGATATACCAATGTATGGTTCGCTTTCCGAAAAGGTATTGGCTTCACAAACCCCCGAAAAGGCTTCTTATCCTCATTTTGTTTCTTTTGAAAGTTCTTTTTATATTGAGAATATTTTCAAAGATATTGATTATGAAGGTGGGTTTACACTTCAAGGATCTAAATTCCGTGGTTCAGGTAATGATAAAAAGAAGGCAGCGCTAATGTTTAAACGTGAAGGCGAAGTATTTGTGAAAACCACAGCTCAAACTTTTATTATCAGAAAGGATAGGATTCTTTCAGACAGAGCTAGTGTTGCCATTTATTGGGAATCGGATTCTATATTTCATGTTGGTTTGCAAATGAAATATTTACATGATGAACGTACTTTATCACTTATCCGTTTGCAGGAAGGATTAACCCAAAGTCCCTTTATGGATACCTATCATAAAGTTGACATGTATGTGGAAGTTATGAGTTGGCGAATGAATGAACCCAAAATTGATTTTACTATGATTAAAGGACCTGGAAATCTTGGACAGGCCTTGTTTGAATCTGCTAATTATTTTTCCGCAATGCGTTTTGATGAATTGCAGGGAATTGATATGGTGCATCCGCTGGTATATCTTAGAAATTGTACTAGAGAAAATAAAAGTCGCTTGCTTACGATTGAAGATATCATGCGCACAATGCGAACCGACAGAATGAATGCGGAAAATCAGGTTATCAGACTGGCTAAAATGGGATTTTTATTATATGATATTGAAAAAGAACAAGTTTATGTTAAAGACAAGGTCTTTGATTACTTAAATGCAAAAGCAGGTCAGGTAGATTATGATGTAATACAATTTCATTCACAGATTACAGCTCAGGATAATGCAACGCTTAATCTCTTGAATTTTGATTTGAAATTAAGAGGAATTTCCAGAGTAGCATTAAGTGACTCCCAGCGAGTATTTATTTATCCTACAGAACAAGAAATTACCCTAAAAGAAAATCGAGATTTTTCTTTTAGTGGAAGAGTGCATGCTGGAAGATTTGATTTTCACGGTTCTAATTTTGATTTTTATTACGATCAATTTAAAATTGAAATGCCTATTATCGATTCTATGACATTTAAAGTGAGGAGCAAACAACCTAATGAATATGGCTATTTCCCATTAGTGAAAGTGAAGAATGTAATTGAAGATTTACGTGGAAACTTATTAATTGACCATCCGAATAATAAATCTGGATTAAAACCATTCCCCTCTTACTCGATTTTTAATTGTTTTAATGATCCATTTGTGTATTACGACAGTAAGAAAATTCTGGGAGGAGCTTATGAACGGGATAAGTTTTATTACCACATGAAGCCTTTTACTATCGATAGTTTAAATACTTTTGAGGCAGATGCATTAAAATTTGAAGGATATTTATTTAGTGGTGGAATTTTCCCTGATATAGAAGAAGATATTGGTGTAATGGATGATTATTCTTTGGGTTTTAAAACGCGAACACCAGTGGAAGGTTTGCCAATGTATGGAGGAAAAGCTACTTTCAAAAACAATATCACTTTATCAAATAATGGTCTGAGAGGTGATGGAGTAATGGAATTCTTACATTCTACAACAGAATCGGATGATTTTATTTTTTATCCGGATAGAACGACTACTATTGCTAAGAATTATCAGTTGAAAGAAATGAAAGGCGAACTTCCTAACGTAGAAGCGAAAAATGTGGAACAAGTTTTTGATCCAGATAAAAGTGCTTTGATTATTCGTCAAACTAAAGAACCCATTATTATGTATAGGGAAGAAGACGAGTCTTATTTTGAAGGAGAATTGATGTATTCTACGCTTGGTTTGGAAGGAGATGGACGAATGAATATTAAAGATGCGGACATTGATTCTAGGAATTTTATTTTTAAAGACCGGATTTTTGATTGTGATACCGCAGACTTTAAAATGAAAACCTTAGATGATGCAAATCTAGCATTTGAAACAAAAAATTATAAAGCGCATGTTGATTACGATGAAAGAAAGGCAGATTTTAAATCTAATGGCGGTTCTTCATTGGTGAATTTCCCACTCAACCAGTATATCTGTTATATGGACAGATTTGAATGGTATATGGATAAGGAAGAAATAGCACTTGCTAATGAACTGGAAAAGCAACCCGAAGGAATGGATGATATGGATTTAAAGGAAATTGCCGAATTAGATCTTTCCGGTTCTGAGTTTATTTCTGTTCATCCTGCACAGGATTCTCTCCGCTTCTTTTCTTCTGAAGCAAAATACAGTTTAAAAGACAATATTATTTATGCAACTGATGTGAAAATCATCAAAGTGGCGGATGCTGCGATCTATCCTGGGGATAGACAAGTTACTATCTTGAAAAAAGCTGAAATGCTGCCACTTAAAGATGCACAGATTTTAGCGAATACTGTTACCAAATACCACATTCTGAACAAAGCAAATATTAATATTTTAGGTCGATTGGATTATAGAGGAAATGCCTATTATGAATATGTGGATGAGATGGAAAGTATGCAGGAAATATTTTTTGATGAGATAAAAGTAGATTCAAGCTTGCAAACAGTTGCCAGTGGTAGGGTATCTGATACAGCTAATTTTACACTAAGTCCGTATTTTGATTACGCTGGAAACGTAAAACTGCAGGCAAGTAAAGAATTTCTTTATTTCAACGGAATGACACGTATAAAACATGATTGTTTTGCGAAAGATAGCGTGAAAAACGCCTGGGTTCGTTTCGAAACAGAAATCAATCCGAAAGAAATATATATTCCAATAGGGGACGAAATTGAAAATGATGATTTCAAACAAGTATATGCCGGAATATATGTTGCTAACGATTCCCTACAAGTTTATTCTGCATTCTTAAGGACATGGCATAAATATAGCGATACGGAAATCATTTCAGCATCTGGATTTTTGACCTATGACAAAGAATCACACGAGTATCGAATTTCAAGCAAAGAAAAATTGAAGCAATTAAGTTTGCCTGACAAGTATTTGAGTTTAAGTGTTTTCAAATGTATGACAAGGGGAGAAGGACAGCTTAGTTTAGGCGCAAACCTTGGACAGGTTGAAATGACTGCATTTGGTAGAGTCGATCACCACATTATTCCTGACTCCACCGACATTAGAATGCTGATGTTTTTAGATTTTTTCTTTAAAAAAGAGTGTTTGGAGATGTTGGCGGATGATATTGCTTCTTATGGAGATTTAGAACCGGTTAGTCTTACTGGAGAAATTTATACAAAATCGCTTGGTTTAATCTTTGGAACAGAAGAAGCAGACAAAATTATCACAGAATTAAACCTCTACGGAGAGTTGGAAAAAATCCCGAAAGAATTGCAGCATACCATGACGATTGCAGATGTTGAATTAACATGGAATTCCAAAACAAAATCCTATATTACCATGGGAAAAATTGGTATTGGAGCAATTGGAGATAAACAACTTAATCGTTATGTAAACGGAGCTATAGAAATCCAACGCCATCGTTCTGGCGACCGTTTTACCATTTATTTGGAACTTTCTTCCTCACATTATTACTATTTTTCATACAGAAGAGGTTTGATGGAGGCTTATTCTTCCAAGGATGTATTTAATAAGCTAATTACAGATACCGATGCCGATGCTCGACGTATGAAAGTTGGCAGTGGAGAGCAAAGCTATGCTTATTATATTTCTACAAAACGAAGAGTAGAAAGCTTTTTAAAGAAATTGAGAAATGCAGAAATGGAAGAGGAGGAAGAAGATAGTGAATAACTCAAAGTATTTTAAAGCTAAGACACAAGCAAGAAGAATTATGTTTATATTTGTCCACAAAAGATTTTAAAGATGAAAAACCTATATTTTATTGTTGTTTTTTTGAGCATTAGCATTTTTGCTTCTGCACAATTGCAAGAGGTAAAGACTAATATCCTCTCTTTCCCCCAAAAAGGCATTAACAAAACCCAAAAAACACAAAATTGCGGTGTGGATACAGTGCAATACAATATCCAAAAAGCAACTGGCTACTCAATGATTTCTATAAACAATGCCACATCAGCAACAGGCTTTGCGCAATATTTTGATGCACCTGTTCCTATGACTGTTTATGGCTTCGATTTTTATGCTTATGCTACAGTTGCCAATTCTCTCAACGTTACTTGTTATCTCTATAATGCTAATCCACTAGACAGTATGCCATTTGGAACTTATATTGCGTCAACTTTGGTATTAATTGATTCTTCCTTTGGTGGTGGAAACATGGATACACTCCGTAAACAGGCAGTTTTTGCTACACCTGTAACAGTTACTGGACCTTATGTGTTGGTTGTTGAAAATAATACCTCAAACAATATTGCTTGTGTATGCAATAGTTATCAAGCCGTTCCTCCTGATGGTGGAAATGAATGGTTGTGTGGCTTAAATCTGGGAGGAACATGGACAAAAAGTTATAACGTAAATGTTGGTGGTTATCCTTTTAATGCTGACTTTTTAGTTTCGCCTTATGTTAGCTATGATATCACAGCCAATATTGATAACCCTAGCACTACTTGTATTCCTGCTGGTGATTCAGTGTTGTTTTCAGAAGTAAACCCGCTTTTAAATAACAGAATGTATAACCTTGCCAAGTTTAATGATATTACATGGTACTCTTATGCATGGGATGCAGGTGATGGAAGTGGACTTCAAAAAGGAGATTCAATTTATCATATATATGCTAATCCTGGAACATATACACTCCTTCATCAAGATACCATCATTGGATATTCTTATTTTTGCAGTGATACAACTTCTACAAAAATTTATATTGCTGCCGACACATTGGAAGCTGGCTTCTCCTTTTCTTCAGGAAGTCATATCGTGAATTTTACGGATACCAGCTATACCAATGCACCTGCTGGTGTTGTCAGCTGGTTATGGGATTTTGGTGATGGGAACACCTCTGCTCAGCAAAATCCAACACATACCTATGCTAGTTCTGGTAACTACACAGTATGTCTTTCTGCACAAACGAATTGTTTAGTAGATAGTCAATGTAGTAATGTTAATGTTATTTATACTTCCATAGAAGAAAATGAAGGACTAATATTTTACCCAAATCCTGCTAAAGATATTGTACATATCAATTTTGATGAAAGGATTGAAGAAGCAATAGTATCTATTAATACAATAACAGGTCAAACGGTATATCAAGAAAGTTTTAGAGATATTAAAAAGGCAAGAATTGATGTTTCATCGCTAAGAGCTGCTGTATATATTTTCCAAATTAATAAAGGCGATAAGATTTTACGCTATAGCTTAATAAAAGAATAAAAAAAAAGTCCCAATTGGGACTTTTTTTTATTTCAGTAATACATCATCGATTGCTTGTTTTAAATTCTCTTTAGGCAAGGCTCCTTGTGCCATTTGTGGTTGTCCTTCCATCGGACAAAATAGCAAGGAAGGTATGCTGCGAATGCCGAAGGCAGCAGCTAATTCTTGTTGTGCTTCTGTGTCAACCTTGTAAATTTCTATTTTATCTTTGTATTCTTCCGATAATTCTTCCAGTATTGGAGCTACCATTTTACAAGGACCGCACCAGTCTGCATAAAAATCAATTAAACAAGGTTTTTTTCCTGCATAGACCCATTCCTTGTTTTCTTCAAAATTAAATACTTTTTCAAGAAATGTTTCTTTTGTTAAATGTTCCATTTACTTTTGTTTTTAAGGGTTATTATTTCAATAAGTGATCGTGTATTAGTTTTTTATAATCTGCTTTTGAATATGCACCAACATACATATAAGGTTCTCCTTCCATAGGGCAAAAGAGAATAGATGGGATAGATTGAATTCCAAAAGCCATTGCTAAATCACTTTCTTTATCCGTATCCACTTTGTAAATATTAATGTCATCCTTGTATTCTTTTGCTAACTCATCTAATATTGGAGCAATTTGCTTACAAGGTCCGCACCAATCAGCATAAAAATCCACAATACAAGGTGCAGTTCCTTTAAAAGTCCAGTCTTTTTCGCGTTGGAAGTCAAAAATATTTTTACTAAATGTAGCACTGTTGATTTTGATTACCTTTCCTGCATTGGAAGTGATATAATCATAATCAGAGGCTGTTGCAAGACTTGTGTCATTGACTTCTGAACTGTTATTTTCTTCTTCAGTATCAGCTTCTTGTTCTGTTGTAATTGTTTCATTATCTTCTTGCTTATTGTTATTACTGCATGAAATAAAAAAGAAAACAATCATGCTTAAAAAAATCAGTTTTTTCATCTGCATAGGGTTTAATATTTAGTTATTTTTAATTTTGTCTTATAAAGCATATTTGATTTAAAGCAT
This sequence comes from uncultured Prolixibacteraceae bacterium, assembly GCA_964550505.1. Lineage (GTDB taxonomy): Bacteria > Bacteroidota > Bacteroidia > Bacteroidales > CAZJZP01 > CAZJZP01. Next base: position 8,768 of record CAZJZP010000097.1, read on the forward strand.
TAATAATCAATGTCATGAGTCTTGTTTTTCCCCATTTCATTTTATTATAACAAGAAAAGACCAAAAATGTTAAATCAAATATGTAAAAAACAAGATATTTTTACAAAGATAATAGAATAAATATAATTGGAAAACTGGAGAAAAACTTTTAAAA
>CAZJZP010000098.1:0-8904 GCA_964550505.1 uncultured Prolixibacteraceae bacterium
TCCAAAGTCCTTCTCTTTCTGTTTTCTCCATTATTTCTAAGCGCTTGCTTAATGCAGTCTCCTTATCTTCAAAAACATCGTAAGCAACCCTGAATGTTCCAATACTGCTTTGTCCGATAATTTGTGCGTTTTCATGTCCTTGAGCCAACAATTCTATGCGATATCTGTCCGCATTTTTGTACATCTCAAAACTTCCTGCAATAATATAATATAAAGGCTTTCTCTTAGTTTCTATGGTGTAGTTATTAATCGCAACAGCAGATTTGATAATAGATGAAATGCGGAATTCTATTCTCCTGTTTTTCTGTCTTCCTTCATCTGTTGAGTTGCTCGAAAGAGGTCTTGTTTCACCATATCCAACATAGCTTAAACGTTCTTCATCAATATCTTGACTAATCAAATAATCTACAACAGATTTTACCCTTTGTTCAGAAAGCTTTTGATTGTAGTTATCAGAGCCAATGCTATCAGTATGTCCAGAGAACTCCAATGTAATCATAGGATATTTATTCATTATATCCACAACCTTATTTAACTCTTCTTTTGCTTCTTCGCGCAAATTCGATTTGTTAAAATCAAAATAAATATCTTCCAACACATATCTGTCACCAATACGTTCACCAAATACAATTTCTTTCGAAATAGTATCAATCAAAGGACTCATATCTGTTTCAAAAAAGTGAAAAGGCTTGTTGAAAGAAAGTTCTTTTTGACTAGATTTTGGTATAGAAAGCATATCTTTGATAATCTCTCCGTCAACACTTTCAATCTCAATAATGTAATCATTTCCAGGGTTTAACGACAAGGAATATTCCCCTGTTTTTTTATCTGGTCTTGTGGTGGCAATAATTTTATTTTCCTTGTCTTTAACACGAATAAGAGCTTCTAATGGAGTATTTGTCGTTGTGTCAATAACAAAACCACTAATAACAGCCAATTGCTCCATGCTAGATGTGATACTGACAGAATAAATGTCTTTTTCACCATATCCACCTAATTGATCAGATGCATAATAAGCAAGTTTTCCATCAAGCATAGGGAAAAAGAAAATATCATCATTTGGAGTGTTGAGCGGACTTCCAATGTTTTGTGGCGTGCTCCATTCTCCATCTTTGCTCCTTTCACTGATAAAGATGTCGTAACCGCCCATAGTTTCATGTCCTTCAGAACTAAAAAATAAGGTTTTATTATCCGATAAAAGGAAAGGCGAGTCTTCATCGTATGCAGTATTAATTTTTGGTCCCAGATTCTTCACATTAGACCAATTTCCATCCTTGTCTTTTTCTGCAACCCAAATATCTTTTCCGCCAAAACCTCCGGGTCTGTTACTCACGAAATAAAGATAATCACCATTGGCGCAAACACAAGCATGATTTTCATAATGTTTGGTGTTGATAGGACTATCCATTTTCTGGGGAGTACCCCAAGTTTTTCCTTTCTTCTCGCTGTAGTAAATATTTCCTGTCCCATCAATATCTTTGTATAAATACAATGTTTTACCGTCAAAGGAAATATTAATTGTTGCTTCGTGAAAACTGCTGTTTATTTCTTCCAGCGCTTTTGCTTCCGACCAAGTTTCTGTCTTTTCATCGTATTCTGCGTGATAAATATTTTCATAATAAAGACCAAAATAATCTTTGGCATCATTTTCTGTTCCTCTTCTACTGGTAAAATAAATGTTTTTTCCATCTGGTGTTAAAACAGGAGAATATTCAGCATATTTAGTGTTGATTTTATTGCCAATATTAGTAGTCTTAACACTGATAGGATTTGCAATTAACTGTTTCCCCGTATAACACATTTGTATGTAGCGTTCCGCTTCTTCCTTTAAATCTTTATCTTCTTTTGTTAAGTAATAAATAAACTTATTCATATTATCGATAGCCTTGTCAAACTCATAATTATAATGATAAGCCTTTCCTAAATACAAAAAACTATGAACCGGAGCTGATTTTTCTTTATAAGAACCGTAATAATCAACAGAAACATCTTTGATAGCATTTTCTAAATAAGGAATAGCCAAACTTTTATCTTCGTAAGAATGAAGATAGCAGATTCCTAAATAAAATTGAATATTTGCATTTCCCGGAACTAAAGAATCCAGGTGTTTGAATAATGGGAGAGCTTCAACATAATTCTTTGCATAAACATAATCGTCAGCATCCTGATACATTCGCTTGTATGTTGAATTATACTGCGCAAATAAACTAAGATGTAATAAGCCAGATAATACAATTAAGAGGATAATTTTTGTTTTCATTTTTTATATATTTAATGTAAACGCTTGTTATTTAATATTTTAAAAGACACAATCCGCTTTTTAAGCTAGATTTATCAAAAGTAAAAGTATATGCTTTAATCCGATGTAATGATGTGAAAAACAATAATTAACTAACATTTTTTTGTTGATAATCTTTCAATTCTAAAAAAAAATGTATTTTTATGCGAAAAATAAAAAAAACAAGACTTATGAAGAACATTATTATTGTTAGCCTGCTGTTATTGTTTTTAAGCGCTTGTATGTCAAGCGATACAGCAAACTCAGACACAGTAAAACAGAGTGAAATCCACCAGAAGTATTCTGTTACTTACGATCAAACCGCCAAAGAACTGGAAATTACTGCACAGTTTCGATTTGGAGGCTCAGGAGGTACAACTTTGCAATTAGTTGATCCTGCTTATATTGAATATAATGGGAAAGAAATGCGTATGGCAAATAATTTTCTGCAAGGAACCTATTATGAAATGAAAGAACAAACTGATTTTACTGCCAATCATTCTTGGGAATACGGAGATTGTGATAAAAATATTTTCAAAAACAACTTACGTTTGTATGATGCAGAAATAATTAATTTCACATCAGAAGTGTCTAAATCCAAAGGCTTTACCCTTTTATGGAAAGGCATGCCGGTTCAGGAAAATGAAGAGATTTCCTTGATAATTGAAACAGCAGAGAATAGTTTTTTCGAAAATATATCAACAGATATTCAGGGCGCTAGAGAAATTAATGTATCTCCGGAAAGATTAAAAGACATTCCTTTGGGTGCAGCCAATTTCCAGTTAAAACGCGTAATTGATTTGCCTTTGCAGGAAGGCGAACACCTCGGTGGTAAAATTTACGGAAAATACCTTTCTAAAAAATTTGCAGTGCAGATTGTAGAATAGTTTTATAATTGATTAAAACCAATTTCAAAAAGCACATCATAGCTGAATGCCTTGTCGTCGATTAAATAATTGGGTCGAAATCCAAAACTAATGGGCGCAATAAAATGCAGGAGATGACTGTCGAAAATCATTGCTAGACCCGTTGATCGATAAATTTTCTTCTCACTAAGACTTTGATCGAAAAAACAATGCAGACGAATCCGTTTTACATATATTAACGAGCCAATATTAAAATCAGGATAAGCCAAAGCACCTGCATAATTGAATTTGTATGCATAAATCATCTTTTCAAAAATATCATGAAATCCCCTGGGATTACTGATAAGGTTGTTGAAGCGGTAAGTTGTTCCGTCCTCTTTCCATTGGTAAGCACCATAAATATAAAAACCATCGTTTTTACCAAAGGCGGGAAAATAGAAACCACTTGCTAGCGAAAATGCATGACCTAAATCCATTTCTCCAGACGAAAAAGAATGTTGGGAATTGATATCTACAAACTGACCAAAACGCGGATAGATATTGGCGGAATTGCTTTTTCGGATATTGGAAAAATAGAGTCGATGTCGTCCAAATTCCATCTTTCCTTTTGGATAGTCGGAAGGAGTAGAATGCAAGTGTTCTATGGATTTTAATCCGTAATTACTACTAATGTATAAGTTTCTGCTGTAATGCTTTTTTGTAAACAATAGCGGTAAAGAAATTCCCAAATTCAGATTTGTTTCTTTCCTGAAAAAAGCATGACTTTCTTCCCCTTCAGTATAATAGTCTTTGATTTTCCCGTGTTCGGCACGAAAATTAAATTTCGGATACAATCCTTCATAAGTGTATTCCGCAAAATAGGTATTGATTTTATCGTTGTAATTATAATCAAATCCCACAGCAGCAGTACTTGTACTTAATGCATTTTGTGAAAAAATCGAAAGTCCTGGATTGATACGATTATTGGAATAATCAATATTTAGCGGTGCCCAACTGTGGATATTAAATAGATGAAGTAGTTTGCTGTATTTTTCTACTTCGTAAACACTATCGCTTATCTCAGCAATATTAATAACTCCTTTTTCTTCTTTCAACGGAATTTCCCATAAATTAATGCTTTGATTTTCAATATCTTCAATCTTTTCCCACGTTAAATTTTCAAGCGCAGAACTTCGTATTTCAAAACCATCGGCAGTATAATTGGAATAAACTAAACTATCCTTGAAAATGCTTGCATAATCCGCACCGTATTTTGCAGAAACAACTCGATAAATGCTGTCATTTGAAAGAGAATAAGCATAAATATTATCGACACCGTGCATATCGGAGGTAAAGAAAATAGCATTTTGATAGTAAAAGGGATTTTTAATTTCCCTAAAACTTGGCTCTCCGATAATTTCCCATTTTTCTTGTATTAAATCGTATGCATAAAAAGCTTTTCCTAAAGGAGAAATAAGAATACAAAAGACAGCGGAATCTTCTTTAGCAAAAAATGGAGTTTGGATAAAAGCATTTTCTTCGGGACTTTGCACTTCTTTTAGTCGCTCTCCGTTGTCAGCAGATAAAATTACTAGCTTGTTTTCTGCTTTTAATACTTCGGAACAGACAATTTTTTTTCCATCTGATGAAAAACTAGGAGCGAAATACTTGCTTTTTTTGCAAAGCGTGTGCAAACGCTTTTTTTCTATATCAAAAAGCATAATTTTTGTCCAACTGCGATGATCCCAGCGTGCATCGTAATGCTTTTCTGCCCAAAGGATGCTATTGTTTTTAATACTTATTTTTTCATTGAAATAGAATCCGGGATAGTGGATTTTTTTCTCCTTTTTATCCTTGTCAATAAGCACAAATGCATCGATAGCTCTGTGGTCTTTTTTTAGCGCAAAAAAATGCGTATTATTAATTTTTTGTGCGTGAATATACGATGTGTATCTTTTGTCTTTATCTGGGCTGACAATCGTATTGTGTTCATTCTCTGCTTCCTGCTTTCTCCATTCCTTTTCTAATTCCTGCATGCTATTTTGGTAAAAGGCTTTTTTACTAAAACCACTTTGTTTTTTTATTCCACGGGAAAAAGGCGTAATTGCATAAGGTTTTTTTGCAACATTTTCAAGGGTATTTTGCCAAAATGCAGCACCATAATTTTTTCTTCCCATTGTAACTAGATGATAACCTAGGCAGTAATAATCAGGAGTAAAATCTTTATAAGAACCAAAGACTGCTTTTTCATAAGAATAAATACCTTTTTCCAGTATCTGTGTTTTTAAGGGCATTTCAAAGGCGGCAAGTCTTCCACGACCGCTGTTTGAGAGGAGTGTTTCTGTCAAAACGGCATCTCCTTCCAAAAACCAAAGCGGAATATACAATCCTAATACCGCACCCAGAGCTTGTTCCCCGAAAAAATACTGTAAATACTTTGTTATCCCTTGATTTAGGGATGAGATTTGTACATAATGCCTTAATTCGTGCGATGCCAATTGATTTTCCCAAACATCTGCATACGAATGTTGAGTGGGAGTGAGAAACAATTCTATTCGTCGGGGAGCCCAAATAACATTCCCGTTGCTGATAACACTTTCGTAATGCAGAATAACCGGAATTCTCTTTACTTCCGCTGGCATGCTTTCCCTTACTAAGAGAAAACTCTGTTCCAGCAGTGAAGCAATTCTTTGGCTTTTTGCCTCCGTTTCTTGCGGGAAAATAAGCTGAAAATGTGCTGTTTTTATTTGTTTCCAACGTATAGATGCTGCCTCTTGACCCAAGGAATAGTATTGCGCCTGCACTTGGCGGAAAATGAGAAATAATAATAATATCAGGACAATTCGCTTATACATAATTAATAGCGAAGATAAAGAGAAAATATGAATTCTTACCGAAATAATATTTTTTGCAATTTTTTTTCTTCTGATTTTTTTTATACTTTCGTACTCAAATATTAACCCTAAAAAACAAAAAAATGAAAAAATTACTTCAGATTATGCTTATTGCAGTAATAAGCTTTTCTTTATTCAGCTGTGGTGGAAATAAAGAAGAAGAACAACAAGAGGAAAAGACTCCAATTGAGCAAAAATTGGATAAATATGCTACGGTTGAATTGAAAGCAGATATTTCGCATCTTACGGATGCTGAAAAACAAATGCTGCCTTTATTATTCGATGCAGCTTCTATAATGGAAGAATTATATTGGATGCAAACAATTGGCGATAAAGAAGCATTTTTAAATGCAATTGAAGACGAAAATGTGAAAAAATTCGCCATGATTAATTTTGGTCCTTGGGACAGATTAGACGGAAATGCTCCATTCATTGAAGAATATGGTGAAAAACCTGCCGGAGCACAATTTTATCCTGAAGATATGACCAAAGAAGAATTTGAAGCTTTGGAAGACGAGAATAAAACAAGTTTATATACTATTATTCAACGTGGTGATAATGATGAACTTGTGGTAAAATGGTACCATGAAGTCTATGCAGACAAACTGCAAAAAGCCTCTGATTTACTCGCTCAAGCTGCTGAAATTTGTGAAGACCCAATTTTTAAGAAATATTTGGAACTTCGTTCAAAAGCCTTAATTACTGACGAATATCAGGAAAGTGATTTTGCATGGATGGATATGAAAGATTCAGAATCCAATTTGGACTTTGTTGTTGGTGCTATCGAAAATTATGAAGATGCATTATACGGATATAAAGCTGCCTTTGAGTCATTTATTTTGTTGAAAGACAAAGAATGGAGTGCTAAATTGGCACGTTTTAATGATATGCTTCCGGAATTACAAAAAAATCTTCCTGTTGATGCAAAATATTTAAAAGACAAGCCCGGTTCTGATTCCGATATCAACGCCTACGAAGTTATTTTTTATGCAGGTGATTGTAATGCAGGCAGCAAAACTATCGCAATCAATCTTCCTAACGATGCTGAGGTGCATAAAACAAGAGGATCTCGTAAGTTTCAGTTGAAAAATGCAATGAAAGCAAAATTCGACATGATTCTTTTCCCAATTTCCGAAATTTTAATTGATGAATCTCAACAAGCAAACGTAAAGTTTAATGCATTTTTCGAGAATGTAATGTTCCACGAAGTGGCACACGGAATGGGTGTAAAATATGTTGTTGGAAATCCAAAACTTACTTGTCGTGAAGCATTGGCAGAAACTTATTCTACCGTTGAAGAGGCAAAAGCGGATATTCTAGGTTTATATTTAGTTACTCAACTCCACGAGCAAGGCGAACTTACAGAAGGCGAAGTATTGGATAATTACGTAACCTTTATCGCTGGTATTTTCCGCTCTATTCGTTTTGGTGCAAGCAGCTCTCACGGAAAAGCAAACTTGATTACGTATAATTTCTTTGCAGAAAAAGAAGCTTTTACGCGTTCTGAAGAAGGAATTTATACTATCAATCTTGAAAAAGCCAAAACGGCTGTTGTTGATTTAGTTGCTACTATTATTTCATTACAAGGTGATGGAGATAAAGACGCAACTCAAGCATTTATCGACAAATATTTGCATACTCCAGAAAGCTTAGAAGCTGATTTAAACAAAATTAGTGAATCCAATATTCCTGTTGATATTGTTTTTGATCAAGGAAAAGAAAAATTTGGATTATAGAAAGCAAGAAATTTTTATACAAAAAAGCGTGTTTTTTGACACGCTTTTTTTTTTGGATTTGTCATTCTCTTATTTATTACAGAAAAATTTGCCTGAATTTTTGTAAGTTTGCAATTCCATATTAAAGAAAAAAAGATGAATAAGAATAAAATTGCTGTAATTGGTGGAGGAAGTTGGGCAACAGCCTTGGTTAAGATTTTTCAAAATAATGCAGATTTAGTCTATTGGTGGTTAAGAGATAATGATACGGTTAATTATATCAAAGAATACAAGCACAATAAAAAATATTTGCCTTATGTTGCACTTGATACCAATAAGCTCTATATTTCTTCAGATATTAAAGAAATAATCAGTAAAGCCGATGTCTTGGTTTGGGCGCTTCCCGCTGCATTTTTACATCAAACACTTATTGATAATAATATAAAAAACCTGGAAGAAAAATTTATTGTTTCCTCCATTAAAGGAATTGTTCCTGAGGAAAATCTCTTGGTTACAGAATATTTCCAAAAGCATTACCATATTCCTACATACAATATTTCTGTTATTGGCGGACCTTGTCATTCGGAAGAAGTGGCGATGGAAAAATTATCCTATTTGACGGTCGCTTGTGAGGACAAAGTTAAAGCGAATTTCTTGGTTGAAATGCTTAGTTGTCGGTATATCAAGGTTTTCACAACTAAAGATGTGAAGGGAGTGGAATATGCTTCAGTAATCAAAAACATTGTTGCTATTGCCAATGGAATTGCTAACGGTTTAGGCTACGGAGATAATTTCCAATCAGTTTTAGTGGTAAATGCCATAGAAGAAATGCGGCATTTCTTAGAAGCAGCAGCTCCCGGCGACAGATTTTTTCAAGGTTCGGCTTATTTGGGCGATTTAATAGTAACTTCCTATTCCCAATTTAGCAGAAACAGAGCCTTTGGTAATTTAATTGGCAAGGGATATTCTGTGCAATATTCTCGTATTGAGATGAAAATGGTTGCCGAAGGATACTATGCCACCAAATGTATCAAAGAAATCAACGAGAAATACGGAGTAAATATGCCAATCAACGAAGCTGTTTACGGTGTTTTATACGACAATCTTAGCCCTGCAAAAGCCATTAGTATCTTAGCCGAGAATCTGACTTAATGAGCTAAAGCGTTTTGTTT
>CAZJZP010000099.1:0-8896 GCA_964550505.1 uncultured Prolixibacteraceae bacterium
TAAATGGCTTTTTCTTCGGCTTAATTTCTTCGCCCATAAGATATTGATGACAACTGAGAACAGCAGTATTGGCTTGTGCAACAGCTTCTATTAGCGTTGCAGGTCCGGTTACACCATCTCCAGCAGCAAAAACATTAGGAATTCCTGTTTGCAATGTTTTGGAATCGGCATCAATATCTCCCCATTTATTGGGTTTTAGTTCTCCAGTTTTTGCATATTTATTAATGTCTTCAAGAAAATTAATATCTGTTTTCTGACCGATAGCAGCAAGAATATAATCCACATCCAAATCAAATTCAGAACCTTCAATAGGAACTGGTCTTCTTCTGCCAGAACTATCAGGTTCTCCTAATTCCATTTTGATGAGAGAAACAGATTTCAGCTTTCCGTTTTCGTCTTGATTAACTTTAACAGGATTATGCAAAAACAAATATTCCACTCCTTCGAGTTTTGACTCGTGAATTTCAATAGGATTAGCAGGCATTTCCTTTTCAGTACGTCGATATACGACTTTTACATCCGTACTTCCACAGCGAAGAGCCGAGCGACAACAGTCCATTGCAGTATTTCCACCTCCTACAACAATTACTTTTTTATCTTTAAAGTCGTAACGTTGTCCGCTTTGCTCCATATTTCGGAGATAATCAATACCGGAGAATACATTTTCTGCGTTTTCTCCTTCCACACCAATCAAAGTACCTCTTTGCGAGCCGATAGTTAGGATTGTTGCATCATATTTTTCTTCTAATTCTTTATAGGAAAGATTGTCTCCTAAATTTTTATTATAAACAATATTTACGCCTAAATCCGTAATATTTTTCACTTCTTTATCTAACAAATCGTTAGGCAAACGATATTCTGGAATCCCATAACGAAGCCAACCACCTGGATGCTCGTTTGCTTCAAAAATATCAGCCTGATGGCCTTTAAGTTGAAGATAATAAGCAGCGGTTAGTCCTCCAGGACCTGCACCAATAACGGCCACTTTTTTTCCTGTAGAAGCTGCTTTTTCAGGAATATATTTATTATTGGAAGCTAAATCATAATCCGCTGCAAAACGTTTCATATAATCAATACCAACAGCTGCACCTTCATCTAATAAATTCCTTCTATATGCCACTTCGCAAGGACGAACACAAACCCGACCGCAAATAGCAGGAAGCGGATTCGTTTCTTTGATTACCTTAACGGCTTCGCTATACAATCCTTTTTCAATCAAAGAAATGTAAGCTTGTACATCCACACCAGCAGGACAAGTTTCCTTACAAGGTGCAACACAATCCGCATAATGATCTGATAAAAGAAGATTTAAAGCAGTTTGACGTGCTTTTGTTACTTTCTCGTTTTCGGTATAAACCACCATTCCATCACTCACTTTAGTAGAACACGATGGTTGTGGTTTTTTTACGCCTTCAATTTCAACCACACATACATAACAAGAAGTATATGGCTTTAATCTGCTGTCATTACACAAGGTTGGAATGAATATATTTTCACGTACAGCCACATCTAAGATATAATCATTTTTATTGGCTGTGTATTTTTTTCCGTTTATAGTTATAGTTACTGTATCCATCAAAATTGCTTTTTTTAAGTTAAACGAATTGCATCAAATTTACATCTGGAGTAACACACACCACATTTAATACATTTTTCCTGATCGATATGGTGAATTTGCTTACGTTCTCCACTAATAGCATCAACAGGGCATTTTTTTGCACAAACCGTACAACCTGTACATTTATCTTCAATAACTTCATAAGTTATTAATGCTTTACAGGTTTTAGCCGGGCATTTCTTATCTCGAATATGTGCCTCATATTCATCTCTAAAATAGCGTATAGTTGATAACACAGGATTTGGTGCAGTTTGACCTAAACCACATAAAGAATTATCAATAATTTGATGAGCTAGTTCTTCGAGTTTTTCAATATCCCCTTCTTCGCCTTTACCATCGCAAATTCGTTCTAATATTTCTAGCATTCGTTGTGTTCCCACACGACAAAAAGTACATTTTCCACAGGATTCTTTCTTCGTAAAATCCAAAAAGAAACGTGCCATATCAACCATACAAGTGGTTTCGTCCATAACAACCATTCCTCCAGAACCCATAATCGCACCAACAGCCTGCAAGGAATCATAATCTACTTGAGTTTCTCCAAGGTAAGCTGGGACACAGCCTCCTGAAGGACCTCCAAGCTGAACTGCTTTGAATTTCTTATCGTTTTGTATTCCTCCACCCAATTTAAAAATGATGTCGTTTATTGTTATTCCTAAAGGAACTTCAACCAATCCACCTCTGTTAATTTTACCTGTAAGAGCAAATACTTTAGTTCCTTTACTTTTTTCTGTACCGTATTTAGCATATTCGGCTGCTCCGTGGTAAATAATCCATGGAATATTAGCAAAAGTTTCAACATTGTTCACGTTGGAAGGCTTTTGCCATAATCCTGACTCTGCTGGGAAAGGTGGTCTTTTTCGCGGCATTCCTCTTTCACCTTCTATAGATGCCATCAATGCAGTTTCTTCTCCACAGACAAAAGCTCCAGCACCTTCTTTTACATATATATCGATATTAAACCCATCAATTCCACATGCATTTTTGCCAAGAAAACCGTGCTCACGAGCTTGTTGTAATGCGATATTTAAGCGTTTTATTGCTAACGGATATTCCGCTCTACAATAGATAATTCCTTCATGGGCTCCAATAGCATAAGCGCCAATTATCATACCTTCAATAACAGCATGAGGGTCGCCTTCCAGTAATGAACGATCCATAAAAGCACCAGGATCACCTTCATCTGCATTACATATAATATATTTCTCTGGTGAATCATATCCATAAGCAAATTTCCATTTCATTCCTGTGGGAAACCCACCACCACCTCGTCCTCGAAGTCCTGAATCCAAAACTGTTTGAATAACATCTTCTCTGGAAATTTTATCTTGAGCGATTTTTTTAACTGCTTCATAGCCTTGTTTTGCAATGTATTCATGAATTATTTCTGGTTCAATAATCCCGCAATTACGTAAGGCTATTTTTACTTGATTTTCATAAAAATCTTCTTCACCACTAACAAAATCTTTTGCTTTAACAATTTTTTCTTCTAGTGGAAGATGGTTTACGACATGACTTTGAACAAGGTCTATTACATTATCAGCTGTAATATCTCCATAAAGAATAGAAGTGTTTTCATCCACAATTTCTACTAGAGGTTCTCGATAACACATCCCAATACAACTGGTTTTTTTCAATTCAAAATCGAGATTATCTGCTGTTTTTATTGCTTGTAATTTGTCATATACTTTGGAAGCTCCGGCTGCAATGCCACAACTACCCAAACCGACAATAACTTTCATATTACCCATAGCATATTATTTTTCTGAGATTTTAATTTCTTTAACTATTTTCACGGCTGCATTGCCATCGAGTTTTCCGTAAACCTCATCCCCTATCATCATAACAGGAGCTAGCGAACAACATCCAAGACAGGCTACAGATTCTAGTGTAAACAAACCATCTTCAGTGGTTTCACCATCTTTAATTGCTAAAGCATCTTCAAGGTATTCGGTAAGCTGACTTGCATTTTGAACATGACATGCGGTTCCATGGCATATTTTTATAATATGTTTACCAACAGGATTAAGTCGGAATTGACTGTAAAAAGTAGCAACTCCATACATCTTATTCATTTCTATTCCTGTTTCTTTATGCAATCTATAAAAAACAGCCTTAGGTAAATACCCATAAATATCTTGTGCTCCTTGTAATAATGGGATTAAGTTTCCCTTTTTATTTTTGTACTTTTGAATGAGATTATCCATTAAGGACAAATCTACTTTGCTTTGCTCAAGCAATTCTTTTTCTGCTAAAATTCGTTGTATTCGCATAAATATATCCTCACTATTATTATATAAACAATGCTGTAAAAATACGCATCTTTTTTTTTTAGTAAAAAGAAAGATAGTAAATTTTCAAGAAAAGAAGTCCCTCTAAACATTGAGGGACTTCAAAAAAACAAGAATAAAAATTAGACAAGACCTTGAGCAAGCATAGCTTCTGCTACCTTAACAAAGCCTCCGATGTTAGCGCCATCAACATAATTAATGAAACCATCCTTAGTTCCATACTTTTCACAAGTTTGGTGGATATTTTTCATAATCTGATGTAATTTGGCATCTACCTCTTCTCTTGTCCAGGAATATCTCATGGAGTTTTGTGTCATTTCTAAACCTGATGTTGCAACACCACCAGCATTAGCAGCTTTTCCAGGACCATAAAGAATCTTGTTATCGATAAATACTTTCATTGCTTCTGGAGTACAAGGCATATTTGCTCCTTCTGAAACACAGAAACAACCGTTAGAAACTAATGTTTTTGCTTCTTCCTCATTTAATTCATTTTCAGTTGCACAAGGTAAAGCTACATCACATTTAATTCCCCATGGTTTTTGTCCTTCGTAATATTCACATCCGTACTTTTCTGCATATTCTTTGATTCTACCACGTTTTACATTTTTCAGTTCCATCACATAGGCAAGTTTATCTTTATCAATTCCTTGAGGATCATAAATGAATCCTGAAGAATCAGAAAGGGTAACTACTTTACCGCCTAATTGAGTAACTTTTTCTGTAGCAAATTGGGAAACATTACCAGAGCCGGAAATAACTACTGTTTTACCATTAAAGTCTTCTTTTCTGGTTTTCATCATTTCATCAGCAAAATAAGTTGCACCATAACCAGTTGCTTCGGGACGAATTAAACTACCACCCCAGGTAAGACCTTTTCCTGTTAATACTCCAGTAAATTCATTACGGATTCGTTTGTATTGACCAAACATATAGCCAATTTCACGACCACCAACACCAATATCTCCAGCAGGAACGTCTGTATCAGGACCAATATGGCGTTGTAATTCAGTCATAAAGCTTTGGGTAAACTTCATCACTTCATTGTCTGATTTTCCTTTAGGATCAAAATCAGATCCACCTTTTCCACCACCCATAGGAAGTGTTGTAAGGCTATTTTTAAATACTTGTTCAAAAGCTAAGAATTTTAATATCCCTAAATTCACTGTAGGGTGAAAACGCAATCCACCTTTGTATGGTCCAATTGCACTATTCATCTCAATTCTAAAGCCTCTGTTAACTTGTTGGTTTCCTTTATCATCTAACCATGGAACGCGAAACAAAACCACTCTTTCTGGTTCTACAATGCGTTCAAGAATTCCTTCATATCTAGGATTTTCTTCTACGAAAGGGATAAGGGATTCTACAACTTCTCTAACTGCCTGGTGAAATTCATTCTCTGATGGATTTTTGGCAATTACTTTTTGCATAAACTGTTCAACTTTTGTGCTCATTTATTAAAGATTTTAGATTAATAATTATTTAATTTTAACGCGCTACAATAATATTAAAAATTAAAATACCATCAAATTTATTTATCTTTTTTTTTTTAGCTTTTATCAAGAAAATAATAAAACATAAACGGATAAGACTTTATATCAATGTCTTACGAAAAAAAAGAGCTTGCATTTTCTTTACAAGCTCTTTGATGAAAAAAGTATATTATTACAAATGCAAAATATAGTATTCCAAAATTCGCATTATATCGTCACTTAAACCACCCTGCGCATGGTTGTGGAAAGTAGTGAAATAAATTGTTCCACCGGTACCGTCACAAGGTCCAATATAATCTCCATGTGCCAAGTGCGTACTTAAAGCATTGATATTAATCGTTATGGTAATTGGATTATTTGGATTTCCAGGAGGAATATGGCAAATGGTTATCCAATTTCCTGTTTGTGGAGGAACATATGTAGAAGGCATTCGCATACGAAGAGCCAAAGGACCGTAAGTTGCATCTTCTACAAGAACTTCCCAAGGAGCTTCATAATGCTCAACCACTTCCCATCCACCTAAATCATATTCTACGTCTAAGGTATTTTTTCCTAATAAATTAATGAGATCTTGAGAAACAATAGTTGTACTATACAAAGTAGCAATAGGACCTGTTCTGCTTGTACATAAGATGCTATCTTCTATAAATCCACCGGGTTTATTTGTGCTACATGGTAATTTATTAAATGCAGAAGGATCTAACTGGTGTTTTGCCATCGGAGAAGTATGCCCGTCGCCTGTCAAATACTCTACGGCGTAATCAGAGGCATAAATACTTCCTCCTCTTTCGACAAACATACGTAAGTTTTCATATTTCAAACTATCCATATTAAAAAGCTTACCACAGTTTAAGAAGATAGCCTGGTATTGTTCCAAAGTGGAAAAATTGTCAAAATCGTTCTCGAAAAGTTCAGTACAAGTATATCCTAATGAATCCACGATAATTGTTTCGATTTCATCATACATTCCGTCAACAAAAGCTAAGTTAGCAGCCTGTTGAAGCTTTAAAAAGCCCTTTGGCAATTCAAGTGTTTCTCCCTGTTCAACTGTAATCTGTATTTGAGAGCGAAAAATCTTTCCATCTCCAGTTTGGATATTTAATAAATGTTCTCCTTCTGGTAAAGCTAATTCAAAATATCCCTGACTATTAGTATATGTATAATAAAAATCATGATCTTGATCTACAAATATAATAGCGTTAGGAATAGCTTTATTCCCATTTTCGGAATACACCCAAGATTTTACTAAATTCAAGTCGTCGTCTGCATCTTTATCTTTTTTGCAGGAAGAAAGAAAAACCAAGTTAAGACTTACTAAAATTAAAACGAGAATAGATAATTTGAGTTTCATAAGCTCTGTTTTTAGAATAATTTACTAAATTACGCTTCAAATACACAAAAGTCAAGTAAAAAACGAATTAAATATTTAATAAAAAGTAAAAAACTTAATAAAACTTATTTTTTAATTCGTAAAAAGCGCATAGATTTCAACATCCAGCGAGGCAATGCTTTTTCAGGATTGCGTTTATAGAGTTTAATGTGCCAGCCGATGGATTTTATCAAGGCAATTTTTCTTGTTTGCACAAATTCTATTGGGATGCCGTCAGGATCAGAAATATAAGCAAAATCTCCTGCTGCATCTCCCATATCAAAAGTATTTTCTAACTGAAGAGTGCTATCTACGGTAAAAGGAAAACCTTTAGCGATACATTCCTCTTTTAGAGCATTAAAACCATTAATATCAAAACAGATATGGATAAAACCAGGATCACCCCACATTCTGCCGTCAAAAATATTTTCGGGCTCTCTGTCAATAAGTTGTATTAATTCAATTTTAGTTGGGCCAAAAACCGGAGAAAAAGCACCTTTTCTAGCTTTAGTATGCTCTAAAAGCACACGTCTGCATTGTTGTTCTCCTCCATTTAAGCTTTCAAAATCATCAAACACACCTGTTTTATCATACACTATCTTGTCGTATTCCAAAATATCCTGATATACCTTTAAGGATTCTTCGATATTGCTCACTCCTATTATGGCACCGTAAGTGCCACCATTCAAATATTTATTCTTGTCTGTAAAAATATATTGGTCTTCCACAAACTGAAAAATATTTCCGTAAGGATCACGCATAAAAAAGTGCAAACGACCATCAGGGGCTTGTTTTACTGTTGAAATAACATCCAAACCCTCGGCAAGAAAAGCATCATAGGTTTTTTGTACGCAAGCAGATTTCATCTTACAAATATTGATTCCAATATCTCCAAATAAAAAATCTTTTACTGCTTTTTGTGGCTTTTTATCTGTATGCTGCCATACTTCAAAACCCCCGCCACCTTGTAAATTCATCAGCAAAATAGCATGTCTTGCACGCGGTTTTCCTTCAGTATAATGCAACATATATTCTGCTACTGCTTCTTCATCAAAAATCAAGATATCCATATGGAAATGCTTCACATACCATTCTCGAGCTTCTTCTAGATTTTCAACACCAATACCTATTTGTTGAATTCCCGATATTAATTTCTTTTGTAGTTCTCGCATCATTTACATAGGTTTTATTCGTTTTGCCATATAATAGAAAAATGACGGCAAATATCGTTTAAAATATACCATTAACAACTCTTTCCCCCCAATAAGTTTTTCTTTTTTTCGTTTTCTTATTGCTTTCAGGTATTTAGCCGCACATTTTTCTGCTGAAATCCCCTGATTTTGTCCCTGATCCATTTTTGCATGGGGTTTTCCATCCGCTTCTAAGGCATGATAGGATATTTTTGTTTTCACTCTTCCAGGACAAATAATACTTACAAAGACCTTGTCTTTACGATTTTCTAACAATACTGATTCGAAAAAACCGTGTAATGCATGCTTGGATGCAGCGTAAGAAGAGCGATAATAAAATCCGAATTTTCCTGAAATACTGCTAGTTACCCCAATATGTCCGCCACCCTGCGCTATCATTTTTGGTAAAACAGCTTTTGTGATAAAAACATTAGCCATAAAATTCACTTGCATGATTTTCTCGTGAACTTGCATGGAAGTTTCCAAAGCAGTTGCTCGCTGACTGATTCCTGCATTTAAAATCAAAACATCAATACGTTCGTAGGCAGCAATAATAGTATTTGTTGTTTCTTCCACTTGCTTGGTGTCGGCTAAATCCAGCAAATAAACAGCTGTTTCTGCTCCGTGGCTTGTGCATAAACTTGCTACCCTGTCAAGTTCGACTTTATTCTCCGAACTTAAAATCAATCTTGCTTTTTCTTTTGCCAACTGCACAGCCATTGCTTCTCCAATTCCAGAGGAAGCACCTGTTAACCAGACGGTTTTATTAGAATAATATCCAATCATCGGGGGCAAAAATACAAATATTATTGTACTAGGACATCTTTAATGAAAATAATCAATTTATTCGACATAAAGAACTAATCCTTTTAAATAGTGTCCCTCCGGATGAAAAGCGTTAAGCGGATGACAAGCAGCCTGACTCAATTCATGCA
>CAZJZP010000100.1:0-1087 GCA_964550505.1 uncultured Prolixibacteraceae bacterium
CTGAATCCAAAGTGGTACATTACGATATCAGAGGATATAGATCTCGATGGGATTACCAAAAATAAAGCAGAAGCCCTCAATCACATCAAATCAGCGGGTATTTTACTTCGTCCTTATCAAAAACAATATAACTACAAAACACTATCATTCGCTACCACACTATCCCAAAAGAGCGCAAGCCCGTTAAATTAGCGAGCCCGACACATTTTGTTTTTACCATCAAGCATTCCGTCTTAGAAGAAATCAGTAGAAAACAAGCAAGCCGGGTAGGCTAAGAGATGAAAAACTGTTTGAGTTCGCTTTAGCGAACGAGTTTTTTTCATCTGGGGCTGGGGATTGCGTAGTTTTCATTAGATTTTTACGCAGCGGTGAACTTTTCTTTGTTACTTTCTTTTATTCATCATTCATTATTTTCAAAGGTATGAATGAGCTGGCAAAGCTTCGCTTTGCTGCGGTTGGGTGGTAGCCAAAAGAAAGTAGAGTATAGTAATTTTATTAATACAGCCTTTAATTATTGCAAAAAGCGAGAGATGCCCCATCAAATCAGCGGGCATAAGCATTAATTATATTATCTTTGCATTAGCAAAAATGTGAACAGCAAACATGAAAAAGAAACTAATTCGAATAGTCGTAGGAATAGCAATAACAATAAGTCTTACAGCCTGCTTTACTTCTAAAAAGCTGACTGTTGAGAATTATCACCTTTACCAAACGCCACCTGGTGGAGTTAAGATTTCAGATAATTTTTATTGTGACCAAACTGAAATAAGCAATATTGACTGGATGGAATATATGTTTTGGAATAAAAAAGTATTTGGCTATTATTCCCCAGAATATATTTCAACACTGTTAGATACTTCAGTATGGATTGGAGCTGATAGTTGTTTTTTTCCTAATACTAAGCATTATCTTAGACATCCTGCATATAGGCATTATCCGGTTGTAGGTGTTTCTCAAAAACAAGCAGAAGAATATTCTAAATGGCGCTCTGACAGAGTTTTTGAGTATATATTGACGAAGTATGAAATAATCACATATGATTCAGCGCAAACAAAGGAGAATTATTTCACCATTGAAAAGTATTTCC
>CAZJZP010000100.1:1097-4882 GCA_964550505.1 uncultured Prolixibacteraceae bacterium
ATCGTTTCCGAATCCGACGTCGCTCTTTCGCATATACCTTATGCCGATTAGCCAGTATGGAAGGCTCCCGGCCGTATTGTCGATCAGAAAAGTATTTCCATGGGGAATTAAAGAATGTTATTTCAGATAAAAAAGTATATTATTATCCTGAGTTTAGATTGCCTACGCAGAGTGAAAGAAACCAAATATTGGCATACTCTGATTCATTAAACAATGCTTATTTTGAAAAATGCAAATCAAAATACTGTTTGTATTGTAAGAAAAATTATCCTGAAATGCAGAGTGATATTGTCCCTTGTGTAAGTGGTCCTTTTAAGGGTGATCCAACAAGAAACGTTTCCACTAATTGTTGTTCAAAAAAGGGGAATCCAATTTATAATT
Source organism: uncultured Prolixibacteraceae bacterium (assembly GCA_964550505.1). Taxonomy (GTDB): domain Bacteria; phylum Bacteroidota; class Bacteroidia; order Bacteroidales; family CAZJZP01; genus CAZJZP01. The sequence continues at coordinate 1,479 of CAZJZP010000100.1, forward strand.
TGAGGGGGAATGTAAGTGAATGGCTCTCTGAAAAGGATATCACAGCTGGTGGCGGTTGGAAAGATACTAGAACCCAAATATTAACATCAGATCTATTTGTTACAACCGAAGCTAATGCTTGGACAGGATTTAGAAATGTGTGTAAATGGAAAAAATGGGAAGAATAATAAAGCTTGTGTGTTTAATTTTATAAAACATGACACAGAAATAAATGAATCTATTATGCGAAAAGGGAGTGTTCAATTAACGGTGTCATTGTCTAAAAACCTGTCTTCAAAGTAAATAAATAATTAGTTAATTAATTAATAATCAAAATACTATAATCCTAAACGAGATAGCATTTCAGAAAAACATTTACCAATTTAAAAACCGCCTTAGAAGAAATCAGTAGAAAACAAGCCTGCCTTGCCGGCAGGCAGGCATTAATTTGACTTGACTTTTTTGTTACTTTTTTGGTCTAAGCAAAAAAGTAAGAGTAAATCAGATTTCTTTATATCCTTTCTTTAAACAAAGCAGAAGCCTGATAACCCTGCCCAGGCAAATTCACATAAAAAAAAGCCCTTTCCAAAAAGAAAGAGCTTTATCAAATAAAAAGAAAAAATCAAGAAACCGATGTTTCCGAAGCAGATTCCTCTATAAGTTCCACTCGCAAGTCCTTCATTTCGCTTGTGCCAATTTCAACATTATGCTGTTCACTTTTCACATAAGCTTTTTTCGTAAAACTTACAGTATAAACTCCTGCCGGAATTTCATCAATATAAAATTCTCCATCGCTGTCCGTATCAACCATTATTGATGTTCCTTCAATTCTCACAACAACATTCTCCAAAGGAGCATCCGTTGTTTTATCCGTTACCCTACCTATAAGAACATCATAAATAGCTTCTTCCTCTTCACCTCCTCCTTCTTCCACCTTCTTCTTCCTTCCATGATTTATCCGTCCTTTCAAATTAGAAATAGAAAAATCATCATACTTTTGTTTCTTCTTATAAGTGTACATGGCTTTCCCAACACTCGAAATCTTGTCAATATACTCAAACATAGCTTCAAACAACGCATCTTCTTCCGCTTTTGCATCCTGTCTCTCGTTCATTTTATTATTCTGTTCTGTATTATAGGCATCTAATTCAGCCACCAACAATTCAAAAGCAGCCAACTTCACAGAATCAAAGCCCACGGCATCAAGCGCTACAGCATCATCGTTAATAATTTTATCGATAATCTGTTCACAATGTTCAAGAACCCCTTCAACATTTTTAGCATTCAATGCCGCTCGGGCTTGTTTAATATGATAATCTTTATAAAGAGTCAAAAGATTTCCATTTGCCATTATTACATATTCCCCTAACAAACGAAGCGTCTCTCGAATCTCATCCATTTTCTTATACAAATCAATAGTAAGCTTCTTTTGCTTATCATAAACATCCGCAGGTCGTCGCCTGTCTTTTACTGCCTTTATTGCAGCCTCAAGCTCTGTTTCAAAATTTCCTCCAAAGACATCAGAGAAATCCAAAAAATCATTTTTATTACGCTTAAAAGCGTCAAAGAGCATACTACTAATTACGGGTATGTCTTCTTTTCGTAAATTTTTCATGATTAAAAAAAGTTTAGTTTATACACATACATTAAACCAAGCCACCAAAATGGCTGCTTCAATATATTCTACATTTTTTGTAGCGTAAAACTTAAACCATAACAGTTTTTTTTCACATGCTGCGCGAAGGGGTTATTTCTGTGAGCAGTAATTATAAAACGAAAACAATATTGCCTATATTATATAAAAGAGGATTTTTTTTGGTTTTTTAAAGTTACTCTTTGATATTATTTATTGCCAAAATTTCTAATTGTTCCCATATACTTAGTTGTAATTGTATTTCTTCCTCTAGTTCAATTAATTGTACTCCTTGATTTTCAAAATGCTTTGCTATTAAAGTAATTAGTTTTGTTGTTAATACACTACATTGGTTAATAACACTAATTATAGCACTTGTTTTTCGATTTACATCTTCAGCAAAGTAATTATATTGTCGATCACTAATATGTTCTGCGTGTGCATGATTTGAGTATATATTCCATATATCACGTATTCTAAAGAGAGAAATTCCACTATTATTAAACAAAATTTCAGGTTTAATTATTTTTGAAAAAGGTGGTTCTAGTATTTTTTCCTTTTCAGCCTTACTTGCTTCTTTATACTGAACAGTCTCTTTCAACGATGCTATTATTTTCTGGATGTCGTCATTTATTTTCTCTTTTAATTTTATTCCTTCTGGAGTATAGACCTTCACATTATATTGTTTCTGTAAGCCATGTAATTTATAGATATTATATCTATATTCTTTTTCTTCACTGCTTATCTCGTCAAATACCAAATAGTAAATCATAATAAATGATTCAATTTGCAGACGCATTATACTATATACTGAGAAAAGATCAATATTCTTTATATAATTGCCTAGCAAATTTATATTAGTTCCTTGTAATAAATTTGTTATTGTATGATTAGTGTAGCCAAATCGGATTATCTTACTTTCTAAGTCCGCTTCATTATATTTAATTTGAACTTTTTTATCAAATAGATTTTGTGTTATTCGAAAAAGACCTGATGTAAGCTTTGTTAACAGCTCAATTCTTATGTTTACATTATCACTGTCTATTTTTTTTATTAATATTTGTCTTTTCTTCATGTTTTATTATCAATTTCTAATACCTTTTCTTCAGTGATTTATTGCAAATGTGTTCAATCTCATCAATTGCCCTTTCAATTCTTTTCACAATTTCATCTTTTTCTTTGTATCCCTCCCAAAGCATTGCTTCATTCTCTTGTAGTTCTGACAAATGTTTATTAAACACCTCTTTTGGCATTTTTTCATTCCTTCTTATCCAATAATTATCTCTTAGCTTACAATTTGCTTTATAAATATCTTTTATTATTTCATCTATTTTATCAAAAGGCTCTATTGATTCCTTTCCAAATATCGCTCTAAATTTAAATTTTGATTCTTTTAATTTATTAAAAATTATTTCCTCTTTTTTCCACCTTTCATGAAACACATACGCTTTATCTAATATGTCTGGATGAAGTTCCCTTTCTTCTCTTTTTCTTGTTTTTCCTTCATCTACAGAAGTAAGTATTGAACGTATTCTACTAATACTCTCTTTTGCTTGATAAAATAAAGAAAGAACATTTTCTGCTAATTCATATTTTCTTTTCCACTTTGTCTCAACCCTCCATGAAAATATTCCGATAATGGCAACTAAAGATGCTATTATTATAGCTAATCCACTGATTATATCAATACATTCTTGTACCATCATTTCTTTTCTTTTCTTTTCTTTTTTATTATTATACACCCCCTCCACAATCCTAATCTCCTCTTCCGTCAACCCATACAGCTCATAAA
>CAZJZP010000100.1:4982-6725 GCA_964550505.1 uncultured Prolixibacteraceae bacterium
TCTTCTCCTCAAACAACTCCATCCATTCCATCTCCTCCTTTTTGACAAGGGGACACGTCCCCTTGGACTATAATCTTTTCCACCTACACCCCCTCCACAATCCTAATCTCCTCTTCCGTCAACCCATACAGCTCATAAACCATCAAATCAATCTCCCTATCCGTCTTATCTATCTCTACTTGCAAAGCTACAACCTCCGCTTTCTTCTCCTCAAACAACTCCATCCATTCCATCTCCTCCTTTTTGACAAGGGGACATGTCCCCTTGGAATTTTCCTTACCTTTTGCCTTTATAGCCTTATTCAATTCCTTAATAAAATCCCCAAAATCCAACTCATACCAATGTTGCAGCTTAGTGCTTAGTTTTTCAATGGCATATTGCGATTGCAAATATTTAATAAAATTATTAATCTTGCCTTGCAAGTTCTTATTCAGCTCCAACATCTTATCCGCTTTGTTTATAAAGGGCTGTTGGGCTTCTTTTTTATTCTTTAGTTTATAATTTGCATAATCATTAAAAGTGTTTTCATACTCCTTTAAATACTTTATAGGTATTTGATGTAACTCGTATCCACTAATTGTTGGCATTTTAAATTTGTCATTAAACCACCAATTAATTAACCTTGAATTCATTATAGCTAATAAGTACTTAATATTAATATTAACATTTTTATTAATTATAGAAACATTTGTAGTATCAAGACAATAGTGCTGCTCGTTATCATAAGTAACTAAAAGTTGCCCCGAACTATTTACTCTTTGCGTTATAAGCTTCTCATCAACTTCAAATAATTTTTTGGTATGAGGTAAACATCCAACTTTTTCTTTCATTAAATCAGGTCTATACCATATATATTCTCCTTCATAATCAATTCTATAAGCTTTAATGTTTCTTCCTCTTAATACTTTTTTATATTCTTCGTTTTTCTTTTCAAAATAAAGAAATCGTTTGTCATTACTTGTTTTTATGCCTCTTGTAAACCTAATTAATTTATCTAATCTTTGGGAATCCTTAAACATTTTATCTTCAATTTGCTGTTTTTTTGGATTCCAATCAAAATTTATAACATGTTCTTCATCTTTTAAGATAATTGCTTTAGGGATATTGACTACTAAATCAAATTGGTCATTATAAATAGGCACGCCATTAAATAATTTAGATTTTTCACAAACTAATATTGCAGTTTTCACAACAGCATCTTTAAAAACTCCATGTTCTAATTCAACTAATTTTTCTATTCGATAATTTTCAAATATCAATTTTCTTAAAGGCAAAAAACTTGTTGTACTTACCCATGTATGTGGTATAATATATGAAAACATTCCTTTTTCTTTTAGAATATCTACAGATTTCTCTATAAAACAGGCATATAAGTCAGTTTTATTTTTACAAACGTTAGAGTTCTTTTTAAAGTAATTTCTCAAATATTCAGGTAGGTTTGCAAAATTCACATACGGCGGATTACCAATCACCACATCAAAACCGCCACTCCATTCAACCCCAAAAGCTTCATCAAACGAACAACACATTCCTTCTACCACTGCATCCAAGCCATCCACCACAGCAAGACCATGCTTCGCCCTGTTATTCTGTATATATTCTACCGTATTCCACAACTGTTTCTCATCCACAATCTCCTTACAACCAAACTTTTGCGTCCATAGCGACACATGCTTTTCTTTTTTCCCTTCTTTTCCTTCTTTTGACAAGGGGACATGTCCCCTTGTTGAAGGAAAAGCATGT
>CAZJZP010000100.1:6825-8877 GCA_964550505.1 uncultured Prolixibacteraceae bacterium
CTTCTTACTTTTGCTGCATTATACTCTTTAGCACTTACAGCCTTTATCTTCCCTACAATACTACTTATCTCATCCTCTCCACAAACCAACAACAAATGAATATGATCGCCACAAATACTATATGCCATCACCCTCAAATCATCCTCTTTTACTACTTTAGCTATAGTTTCACTTACCAACAATTCCGCCTTTTCGTCCATCCAAATACCCTCCGCATTTGGTCGCAATCCACCATCTCGCTTCTCCCTTACTTTATGGTCTATCATCCTTTGCGAAGTCCTACTATCATGCGTTGCCGTAGTAATATGCCATGCCTTTTTTTCTTTCTCTTTAAAAACATGGGGAAATTCTTTTTGCCACACAAAAGCCTTTTCTCCTGCCACAGCCACATCATCTATCAAAGAGTTTCCACACTTTATATTATTATTCAAACTACTCAACTTCCGCCCTCGCTGTGCCGTACGCAACCACAAGGATAATTTCGCTATCTCCACACTCTCCTCATTAATATCCACCCCATAAATATTCTTCTCCAAAATATGGTTCTCAATATCACTCAACACCAGAGGCACCTTATGATACTGTGCTGTCAGCTCATCTAAATATCGGTGTTCATCCATCAAAAACTCTAGAGCTTGATTCAAAAAAGCACCACTACCACAGGCAGGGTCGCATATCTTCAAGCCCAACAACCAATTTCTATATGCTTCCAAATCCTCAATTCCCTTCTTCGATCGCTTGCTCGCCTGTCCAAAGCGTTCATCCGTTATATTCAGTTCCGCTTTCTTTTCGGCACATAGCTTGCCCACCGTATTCTCTACTATATACTTGGTAATATATTTAGGCGTATAAAACACCCCGTCTTTCTTGCGCTTGGTCTTGCCCTTTTCCACTTCCTTACCCTCCAGCATTGCTGTAACATTCTCTATCTCATTCAACGAATGCTCAAAAATATGTCCTAAAACATTTACATCCACTTCACTCTCAAAATCATACGCCGTCAACTTCATCACATGCTTTTTAAGCAAGGTATCGTCTATCACAAAAGCATCTATTTCCGCATCAGCCTCAAACAAACCACCATTATAGGCAAAAATATCATCTTCACTGCTTTTGCCTTTTCTGCCTTTGTTTATATAAGAAAAATACTGTTTAAATATTTCATACAAAGGTTTTTCTGCATCCAACTCTATCAATTTTTCGTAGCGTTCCACCATCCTGCTAATAGAGTTAGGTGGCAACAATCCACTATCCTCTGCAAAAAAGATAAACAAAAACCTATCAAGCAGTTTTTGTGTCTTCTTAAACATCAACAACTTATCTTTCTCCGGACTATTGGCACAGACATTCTGCCACAACTCCGTCTTAAAACCCACATAATCCTTATATAATTCCTTCGTAATATTTTCTTCTGCAACAACACTTTCTTTCTTAAGCTTTTGCGGAATATCTGTCAACAAATTATCTGCCTGCAAACATAACCACAACAGACCAAAATCCTCCCTATTCAAGTTAAACAAATCAAACTCTATATATTCAACCGCATTTTGCACATAAAAACGTAACTTCTCAAAATTCGAACATACTACATATTCGCATTTTTGGTGGTTATTCTTATACCCAAAAGCCTGCTCTGTTATCAAGCCCAAATCTTTCGTATCTGTTCCCTTCAACTCTATCACTGCAATAATATCATCCCCACGTACCACAGCTCCATCTGCTTTCTTACCATCTGTCTCGTTCTTTTTTTCCCTCACAAGATTATATCCTTCTTTAGGTCGCTTCACATAACCCAAAACAGCCACAAACAAATCATCCAAAAACCCATCTTGGTATTCTTCCTCCTTCATCAAACGTATTTCATCCTGCATCTTTGCATTATGAAAACAACGCACATAAACCCCATAAGCCTCATCCACAAGCTGTTTATCCTGTGTCTTCAAATACTTATTCAATACAGAATTCTGAAACATTCCCATTGCTATTCATTTTCTTTCACCCCCAAAGATAATCAAAAACTTAAACTACATATAAAATTCTAGCAAATATTAT
>CAZJZP010000101.1:0-8817 GCA_964550505.1 uncultured Prolixibacteraceae bacterium
ACTTCTACGGGATTTATGCACATAACAGGCATTTTTTCATCATTGAATAAAATGCTTTCTTGCCATTTTGTAAACATAAAGCCAGGAATAGTCGTTTGTTTTTCTGTCATAATAGTAATCATATCAGCAGAAATGCTCTTAGAATAATCAATAATTTGTTTAGGAAAACTGCCTCCTTTTTCTGCTTGAATAATTTCATACTGAATATTATTTTCAACTAAAAAGCGTTCTATTCTTGAAACCATGGCATTTACTCTCGCTTTAATGGCAATAATAGAATTATACGCTACCACAAAATGAAGTTTGGAATTAAATATTTTTGCGATATACATTGCCCAAGAAGCTTTTTGACTGGAATAAGGGCTGTCATCAATTGGTATAACAAGGTTTTTGTAGCCTTCACCAAAGGCTTTATCTTGTACAACAATAAAAGGAACTTTTGAGCTAGTAATAACTTTTAAAGCATAACTTCCGATAAACTTCTGAATACCAACTTTTCCATGTGTTCCCATAAATACAATTCTTGCTTTTATTTCTTCGCAGACAGAAGATATTTCATTAAAGATACTTCCTTCCTGCGTCATAAAATCCACTTCAATACCATGGGTTTCTTTTGCTTTTTCAGCTATAAGCGCTAAGTCTTTATTAATGTCTTCAATATCCTTTGCTTCTTTTTTTAATTTTGACTTTGTTTCTGCATTAATAACATGCAGCAACATTACTGACCATGATTTTAGTTTTGCAAAGCCAAAAGCATGATCCATGGCAACCTCGGCTTCTTTTGTAAAATCAACGGGAACTAATACAATTTTTTCTCTTTTGTTCATAGCATCAAATTTTGTCTGCAAATATAGGTAATATTTCTATAAATTACTACCTCTTATCTGCATTTTTTCTTTTATTATGTTAATATTGTGCTCTTTAGTTGGTTGTTTGTGGCTTATTGCTGTTTTTGTATAATACTTATGCTGATCCAAAAAATCTAATTGTAATTGATACCATTCCTCCCAAGACATAGATTTACCTCTCTTTTCCCATTCATCTTTTAATTTTTCCGCTCTATTAAAATAATTATCAGTTCCTAAATAGTCTAAATCAGCATCACACAATATTTGCTGCAAATTAGTTTCTGGCTCAAGCGCGATATTAGTTTTCAATATAAGACTACAAATGGTTTCAATATCTTCCTTTGTATAGTTGAATTGAGGCAAAACCTCCTCTACTAATCGTATAGCTTCTTTCTCATTATTATCGTAAGAAAATAAAAAGCCGGCATCGTGGTATAAGGCTGCTGTTTTGAGAAGAATCGCTTGATGTGAAGAAACATCTTCATTCTGAATATAAAAGATAACCGCCTTGTAAACATTAAAGGTATGCTTTATATCGTGGTAACTCAAATCTTTATCTAGTTCTTTTGCCAAACGCTTTAAAATATATTCTTTTGCTGCATAAAATTGAATATTTTTATTTCTGTTATATTTTGATTTAAAATCTTCATTTAGTTGATTGGTATCGCCTGATAGAAATTCTTTTTTGACAGAATCAACATAATACATTGCTAGATTGTTTTTGTTTTTAACGGGAAGTTCTCCCCTAAAACTAAGATCAAAAAACTCTTTCACTTGTTGATACGTTGATGCAGAAATATTAATTCTGTTTTCTTCGCTATTCTCTTCCATCCTACTTGCAATATTGACTGTATCGCCCCAAACATCATAAGCAAACTTGCTCTTTCCTACAACTCCAGCAATCAATTCCCCACTATGAATACCTATTCGTAATTGCCAGATTTCACTTTCAAAGCTAAGGTTTTTTTGCATATAATCTTGTATTTCAAGAGCGGCTAATACTGCATCAATAGCATGCGTAGTGTTTGGCTTAGGAATCCCTCCTACACACATATAAGCATCTCCTATTGTTTTAATTTTTTCTAAACGGTATTTTTGACAAACATCATCAAAATAGGCAAAAAAACCATCCAATATCTTAATTAATTGCTTCGGTTGAAGTTTCTCCGCTATGCTAGTAAATGATTTAAAATCGGCAAAGATAACAGTGGCATCTTCGTAATATCGAGTTTCTGCAAAGCCTTTATTTTTTAATTCTTCTGCTATCTCTGCAGGTAAAATATTTAACAGTAATTTATCTGATTTTTCTTTTTCCTGCTCTATTTCTTTTTTTTGAGCAAGGATTTTAGCTGTTCGTTGTAATACAACCTCCTCCAATTTCCTTTTGGTTCTTAACAATCTCCAATTACTAATTCTAGCAACTAAAAAAATGATTAATAGAAGAAATGCAAAATAGGAAATGAAAGCCCAAGCTGTCATATACCAAGGATATTCTATGTAGAAAATGAAGTTGTTTTCGTCTGAAATATGCCCAAAAACATCTTTTGTTCTAATTCTAAACATATATTTTCCAGGGGGGAGGTTTGTATATTCTTTCCTTTTATCATAGGTCCATTCCGACCAATTCTTTTCATAACCTTCGAGATAAAATTGAAATAAATTTTTATTTCCACTCAAATAGTTAGTGGATGAAAATTCAAAAACGATACTATTATTTTTATAATCTATTGAAGGAATTACATGATTTGAACTCCTGTTTCCATTAAAAACTAGTCTTGAATCCGTTGCATAAACTCGTCTGATTAATGCTGAAAATTCGATGATATTCAATTGGTTCATTTGCTTTAAATCATAGCGATACAAACCATCATCTCCTGAAAACCACACAACATTATTTTTCTCTGGATAAAAAGATAAGACTTCCATCAACGGAATCAATCTATAAGGATTTATAAGATAATGAATGTGTTGTTTATTCAAATCACTCAATTGCAGAATAATTCTTCGGGTTTTTTCTTTTGCAGAAATCTGCATCCATATATTCGCATTTTGAGTAGCTGAAACAATATTAACATAGAATTGAGAAAAATCAAGCCAAGGAAAATATTGATTGACAGCATAAATCTTGTCATAATAAGGTAAATATACAAAAGCTCCTGTTTTGGTCAAAAAGACTATCTGATCCTTGATATTATAAACATAAGTGTATTCTGCAGCAGGTAAGCCTTCATTTTCAGAATAAGATTTAATTAAAGGCTTTGCATTCTCTTTAAAAACAATCCTTCTTAATCCATTATATTCTGTTCCTAACCAAAGACCATTATCATCTTCTCTTATCGAAATAACAGCATGATTTATCTCTTCTAGTTGCTTCACAAACTCCACAGATGCTTCTGATATTTTCAATATACTCAATCCTTTATCGTTAGCTCCATAAATAATAGAACTGTCTTTAACTGATTGATAAACCGTATAATACCTATTCTCTCCATCAATTAAGACAGGCTTGTTTTCTGAAATACAATATAATCCCAAAGAGCTTGAAATAAATAAAAATTCTTGTTGTTGACATGCAATAACATTCAAATTCCAGCATTGTGTTTTAACATCCTGTATTGGGGAAAATGTATTTAATAATTGGGTACGTTTTTGAACAGATGTTTTGCTGCTTTTGTTATCCATTTTGTATAAACCCTGCCAAGTACCAACATAAATTTCATTCTTAAAACGTGCAATTGTCATCACCGCACCTTTTAATCCATAATTCTCATTCCAATAAGTAATCGGAGAATTAATATCCACTTTTGCAATTCCATTGTCCATCGCAATCCAAAGTGATCCATTTTTATCCTGAAAAAGATAGTTGTGTGTGGAATTTAATAAGCCACTATTAATATCAAAACTCTGTTTGAGATTTCCTTTACTATCAATGACAACTGTCCCCTCACGCATTGTAGCTATTGCAATAAAGGAGTTTTTTAAAGCAATAGCATGGTTTATTTGTGCTTGGACAAGAAAAGAATCTATCTCTGTTGAAAAACCCTGTATTTCTAGCACATTATTATCATGTAATTGTTTGCCATTGACGGAAAGAATACCATTTCTTCTCGTAAAAAACAAGTAATTTCCTTCTGCTGTTAGTAATACACTTCTGACAAGATGTGATTTTAATTGTTCTCCTTCTTGTATCAACTGCATTTCACCATCAATAAAGCAATACATCCCATTATCAATATCCATACGATATAAGCGTCCATTAAGAATATATTCTCTACCATAACTATCATATTTTTGGTAATCAATAGTTTTGCTTTTAATATCATATATAAAATGTTCGAAATTAGAACTAAAGATAATCTTGTCCTTATAGTTTAGAATTTCTGTAATAAAACCAAAATTTCGTATTTTTTCTTTCACTAAAATTTTAAGCGACTGATACTTCCAAAGACCTTTACTATCGACATAAACAAAGCCAAAATCAGATTTTGCACCAATAAAAATAAGGCTAGCAGTTGTATCAATATAAATTGCAGTTGCTGTTGAAGCTTCGTCTGCGAGTTTTATCAAATTCCAATAAGAACCATCAAACTCCAGCATGCCGTCTCCATTTGCAAAATACATCACCCCTCTTTCATCTTGATTAACATACCAATTCTGCGAATACGCCAGATAATCTGTTGGATGATAATTTGTTATGGTAGATAAACCTAATTCATTTTGAGGAAAAGCAAACTTAATCCCAAAAAACAGTAAAAGAAAAAGAAGAAAATATTTATTCATGTAGTGCTCTCTCAAATTTATTCAAAATTAAAAAAAATATTGATAAAAAAAACTTCAATGATTTGTTTTGTTTTGTTATTTTTGTTTGACTATTCATAAATGAAATGAAAATTAGCAAAAATGATGAAGAAAATATCCCTCAACAACAAACTAAAAGCATATTGCGGAATAGCAAGTGGCGTTTTGCTTTCAAGTAGCATCAGTGGTCAAATTGTATATCATGACATTAATCCTGACACCGTTTTAAAAACTCCTGCAGCGTATCAACCTTGGGAAACTCATGATTTTGATCTTAACGGCGATTCTAAAATTGATATTTCAATAATAGCCGCAATTGTAAATTATACTTCATACAGCGGTTGGGGTTTCGTTGTAAACAACCTTAATGGAGCAATTGTAAGTAGTTACTCTTCCAGTATTAAACCATTAAAAACAAGCAACTACATTGGAACTTCTCCCGGAATCAATAATAACTGGAAAAGTTTTGGATCCACCTCCTCTTCTTTTGGCTTGCTAGCAGCCAAGAATGTTTTTACATCATCCTACTCTTCATTTTATGGATTATGGATTGGAGAGACAGATAAATATTTGGGGATTAAGATACTAACAAATTCTAATGATACGCTATATGGATGGCTAAGACTCGACTTAAATAGCAATTGTGACAGTCTTATCGTAAAAGATTATGCATACAACAGCCTCCCAAATCAAGGATTATATGCTGGGCAAACTCAGGTTTCGGGTATTAATCAACAATCAAATAATCCTGCAAAAATATATTACCACTCGGGGGATCTTCATATCCAATTTTCTTCAACAGAAAAAGTAAATTTGGATATCTACCAAATAAATGGTCAAAAAGTCTTTTCTGATAATATCGAAGATGATTTGTACTTAAAAAATCTTTCTTTTTTAAGCAAAGGAGTATATGTTGTTGAAATTAGATGCAATAATTACTGTCAGCAAAAGAAAATAATCATTCCATAATAGGGGAAACTAATATTAAGTTGTATATTTAAAATCTTTCCCTAGATATCTTCCAGAATTACCCAACATTTCTTCAATACGAATAAGTTGGTTGTATTTTGCAATTCGCTCTGTACGACAAGCGGAACCTGATTTAATCATTCCACTATTCATAGCTACTGCAAGCTCAGCAATCGTAACATCTTCGGTTTCACCAGAACGATGACTAATAATATTAGTATATTGATTTTGCGTAGCAAGATTAACGGTATTAATAGTCTCTGTTAAGGTTCCAATCTGATTTACTTTTACTAAAATTGAATTGGCAACAGCTTTTTTAATTCCTTCAGATAATCTTTTCACATTGGTAACAAACAAATCATCACCAACTAACTGGCAAGTGTTTCCAATTTTTTTTGTTAATAATTTCCAGCCACTCCAATCATCTTCATCCATGCCATCTTCTAGAGATACAATAGGATAACGTTTTACCCAATCAGCCCAAAAATCAACCATTTCTTCCGCTGAAAGTTTATCTCCACTTGATTTATGTAAATGGTATTTCTTTTCTTCTTTGATGTAAAACTCTGATGCAGCTGGATCTAGTGCTATATAAACATCTTCGCCGTGCTTATAACCCGCTTTTTCTATAGCTTGAAGAATAACCTTCAATGCTTCCTCATTATTTTTTAAATTTGGAGCAAATCCACCTTCATCTCCCACTGCAGTTGATAAATTTTTCTTTTGAAGAACTTTTTTCAAACTATGAAAGACTTCTGCTCCCATTCGAATAGCTTCTGAAAAACTTGGAGCATTAACAGGCATTATCATAAACTCCTGAAAATCCACACTATTGTCTGCATGCGAGCCTCCATTGATTATATTCATCATTGGAATAGGCAATATATTTGCATTTACACCACCAATATATTTGTGTAGAGGTTGGCCTGTTACTTGTGCAGCTGCATTAGCACATGCTAAAGAAACGCCTAAAATTGCATTAGCACCTAGATTAGCCTTATTTTCTGTACCGTCTAATTCAAGCATTATCCGATCAATAAGTCCTTGCTCTGTAACATATACACCTCTAAGCTCTTCGCTAATGACTTTATTAACATTATTAACAGCTTTGTTGACTGATTTGCCTAAATAACGTTTTTTATCTCCATCTCTTAGCTCTACAGCTTCATGGATGCCTGTTGATGCTCCAGATGGAACAGCTGCGCGACCCACGATGCCGCTATTCGTTAATACATCAACTTCAACTGTAGGATTTCCTCTTGAATCAAGGATTTGTCTTGCGTAAATGTTTACAATACTGCTCATAATTTTAATTTTTGCTGCGTTTTTTCATAAAAAAAGGATAGAAAAGCCTTCTATCCTTATAAGATATAATTTTCCAAGGAAAATTATTGTTTATTTTCTTCTTCAGCTGTGTTGTCGTCTGATTTCTCCTCTTTCTTTTCCTCTTCTTCTTTTTCAGTTGATTTAACAGCTTTAGTTTCTTCTATTTTCTCTTCTTCCTTAACTTCGTCTTTTACTTCCTCTACATTTTCCGTTGCTTCTTCTACTTTTGCTTCTGTTTCTTTAGGTTCTACAATCTCTTCTTTCACTTCTTCGACAGTATCAACAACATCATCCTGTACTTCCTCTTCCTTTTCAGCAGGCAATTCAGCAGTTTGTTCTTCTACTGCCGTTTGCTGTTGTGTAGTTTCTGTTTTAGCTTTACCAGAACCTCTTCTTCTTCTAGTAGATTTTGCTTTTTGTTTAGTTGATTCCAATAGGTTTTCGTTATAATCAACTAATTCAATAATACACATATCAGCGTTATCACCTAAGCGTGTTCCTGTTTTCAAAATGCGGGTATAACCACCAGGTCTGTCTGCAATTTTCGGAGAAACTTCTCTGAACAATTCGGTAACAGCTGCTTTATCTTGCAAATATGAAAAAACCGTTCTACGCGAATGAGTAGTATCTTCTTTCGATTTTGTTATTAACGGTTCAACGTATTGTCTTAATGCTTTTGCTTTCGCAACGGTAGTAGAAATTCGCTTATGAACGATTAAAGAGGATGCCATATTAGAGAGCATCGCTTTTCTATGATTAGTTTTTCTACTTAAATGATTAAATCCTTTTTTATGTCTCATCTCTATTATTCCTTATCTAATTTATACTTAGAAACATTCATTCCAAATTGAATGTTTTTTGATGTTACTAGGTCTTCCAATGCTGCTAAGGATTTCTTACCAAAAATACGGAATTTTAATAAATCGTCTTTATTGAAAGAAACCAAATCTCCTAAGGTTTCAACATCAGCAACTTTTAAACAATTTAATGCTCTCACTGATAAATCCATATCAACCAATTTTGATTTCAATAATTGGCGCATATGCAGTGAACTTTCATCAAATTCTTCTGTTTCAGATTTGCTTTCTGTTTCAAGAGAAATTTTCTCATCTGAAAACAGCATAATATGGTGAATAAGTATTTTAGCTGCTTCTTTTAATGCATCTTTAGGGTTGATGGAACCATCTGTTTGGATATCAAAAACCAATTTTTCAAAGTCGGTTTTTTGTTCCACACGATAGTCTTCAATTGCATACTTCACATTTTTGATTGGAGTAAAAATGGAGTCAATTGCAATTGTGCCAATAGGATCTAAAGATGATTTATTATCTTCTGCCGGCACATAACCTCTTCCTTTTTCAATTTTCAGATCAATTACCAATTTAACTTTAGGGTCTAGACGACAAATAGTTAACTCTGGATTTAATATCTGGAAATTAGAAAGAAAATTATTAATGTGGCCTGCATTAAATTCCTCTTGCCCTGCAACAACAACTTGGATTTTTTCCTCGTTTTGTTCTTCGATTTGCTGTTTTATTCTAACTTGTTTAAGGTTAAGGATTATTTCAGTAACATCTTCAACCACTCCTTCAATAGAAGAAAACTCATGATCTACTCCTTCTATTTTAATAGAAGTAATAGCGAAACCTTCAAGTGAAGAAAGCAATACTCTTCTAAGTGCGTTACCTATTGTAATACCATAACCCGGTTCAAGAGGGCAAAATTCAAATACACCATGAAAATCGTCAGATTCAATCATGGTTACTTTATTGGGTTTTTGAAATGCTAAAATTGCCATTTATTTATTTTAAGTTATTAATTAACAAAATGATTATTTAGAATACAATTCAACGATTAATTGCTCATTGATGTTTTC
>CAZJZP010000102.1:0-8791 GCA_964550505.1 uncultured Prolixibacteraceae bacterium
CCAGCAGCAACAGCAGAACCAATTACACCAGAAACATTAGGAGCCATAGCGTGCATTAATAAGTGATTGGTTGGATCCTCTTTCAATGCTTCATGCTGAACAACACGAGCAGAATCAGGAACTGCAGATACCCCTGCTGCACCAACAAGCGGATTAATTTTATTATCTCCTCTTAAGAAAAGATTCATAAATTTAGCAAATAACACACCTCCTGCTGTCGCAATCATAAAAGAAACAGCTCCCAAACCAAAAATCAGAATAGATTCTTTAGTAAGGAAAATGTCTGCCTGAGTAGAAGCACCAACAGTAAGACCTAATAGAATATTTACAATGTCCACCAAAGCATTACTGGAAGTTGTTGCCAATCGTTTGGTAACTCCACTTTCTTTTAATAGGTTTCCAAAGAACAACATTCCTAAAAGCGGAATTGCACTTGGAGCAATAAAACAAGTTAAAAGCAGACCAAATATTGGAAATAATATTTTTTCTAATCGGGAAACAGCTCTTGGTGGTTTCATTCGCATTAATCGCTCTTTTCTTGATGTTAAGAGTTTCATAATCGGTGGTTGAATTACCGGAACCAATGCCATATAAGAATAGGCAGCAATTGCAATAGGTCCAATCAGGTTTTTAACGATAATCGGATCTCCAGCAGCAGTATATCCTAGAATATTTATTCCGTTTGCCAGTTTCGAAGATAAGAAAATAGCTGTAGGACCGTCAGCTCCACCAATGATACCAATAGCTCCAGCTTCAGCCGGTGCAAATCCCAAGATTAAAGCACCTAAAAAAGTTATAAATATTCCAATTTGAGCAGCTGCTCCGAGCAGCATTAATCGGGGATTAGAAATAAGGGAAGAAAAATCCGTCATTGCACCAATTCCAAGAAAAATCAATGGTGGATAAATCCCGGAGGTAACTCCAAAATACAGGTAATTCATTACACTTTTTTCTTCATAGATTCCAAGTTGTAAATTAAAACCTGCAACCTGATAAAAAGGAACGTTACCAATAAGAATTCCAACTCCAATTGGAATTAGCAAGAGTGGTTCGTAATTATATCGGATAGCTAAGAAAATAAAAATTAATCCGACAAGAATCATAATGAGATTCCCTCCACTGATGTTAGCAAAACTCGTAAATTCAAAGAAATTCATTAATCCAGCAACAGCACTATTATAATTCTTGTAGGCATTTCCTAAAACAACAAGATGCTCATCATCATCAAAATAAGCTATTCTTTCTCCTAGTTTAACTTTAAGTCCAGCTTGTTGGAATTTCATCAGAATTTTTCCATCCTGAATTTCCCATTTTCCCAAAAATTGCTGTTTGACAGAATCCATTTTGAAAGTTCCGTCTTCATAAAAAGAGAAGGTTTGGTATTTATGGCTAAGAATATCGCTATTCTCACTTATTTTGTATTCGCCTTTGAAAAGCCATTTTCCGTTTGTTAGAAGTTCTCCTATCTCTTCATCATTTAGGCTTTGGTTTGCTTTCTTTTCTACTGCAGGAATATTTGTTGTATCGCTTGGTTCATTTGCTCTAACAAACAAAAACCAAGTAATAGATAAAAAACAAATAATCCCAATAGTCGTAAAAAATCTTCTTTTTGCATTCATAATTTACGCAATTTCAATAAGTACATCACCTTGTAACACGGCATCCCCAACGGCAACTTTAACTGCTTTAACTTCACCGCCTTTTTCTGCCATAATATTATTTTCCATTTTCATGGCTTCCATAACCATAAGCAAATCTCCTTTTGCTATATTATCTCCTTCTTTCACGCTTATTGAAAGAATGTTTCCTGGCAATGGAGAAAGAATTGTGCTAATAGCTCCTCCTGTCGTCTTTTTAATTGTTTCTTCCGTTTTGGGAGGCGTAGCTGCACGAGATACAATTTTAGGTGTTTTTGGTTTTTGTAGTTTTTTATCTACTTCAACTTTATACACACTTCCATTAACTTCCACTTCTGCAATGTTATCTTCAAAGTCTTTAATTTCAACTTCGTATTCATTGCCTTGAATTTTAAATTTAAAATTCTTCATTTTTATATATTTATAATATTATTGTTTTGTTAACTGATTTTGCATCACTCCATGCACTTTTGACCCCCAAGGTGAAGCTGTTTTACAACTGTGTTTTATTGTTAACACATTGCTCTCTTCATCGTGCAAATCGTTAAAATACATATAGAGCGCCATACTAATTGCTGCATTTAATTCCCCGCTTACTTCTTGTGGTATTTCAATTATGGTATTTTCTGCTGCTGCATTTTTTGCTGCTGCTTTCCTCTCTTTACGCTGTTCTTTTCTGCTTTTATAATAAATTAAGGCTGGTAACTGATTAAAAATTAAAAAAAGCAATATCAACGCTATTAACACAATAGTCCAACCTACAAATGCTATAATTAATGCATTTTCGTCAATTACTGAAAAATCAAACATTTCTGATAATAATAACATAGTTACTTAGTTTACATTGGTATTGTATTATGCTTTTTCGGAGGAAGCAATTGCTTTTTGTTTTCTAAAGATTGTAGCGCTCTAATAATTCTAAAGCGTGTATTCCTTGGCTCAATTACATCATCAATATAACCATAACGAGCAGCATTATATGGATTTGCAAATGCATCCTGGTACTCTTTTTCCTTTTCTGCGATAAATTTTGCTCTTTCGGCTTCGTCTTCAATCTCTTTCAGTTTTCTACCTTCCAAAACCTCAATAGCTCCTTTGGCTCCCATTACTGCAATTTCAGCAGTTGGCCATGCATAATTGATATCTGCTCGAAGCTGTTTAGAACCCATCACATCGTGTGCTCCACCATAAGATTTTCTAAGCGTTATGGTGATTTTTGGAACTGTTGCCTCACCGTATGCAAATAATAATTTTGCTCCATTTATAATAATTCCGCCATACTCCTGTGCTGTTCCTGGCAAAAATCCTGGAACATCAACTAAGGTTACGATAGGAATATTAAAAGCGTCGCAGAAACGAACAAAACGAGCTCCTTTTCTTGAGCATTCAATATCTAAAACTCCAGCTAAAAATTTAGGCTGATTTGCGACAATCCCAACAGATGTACCATTAAAGCGTGCAAAGCCTACAACAATATTTTGTGCATAATTCGTATGTACTTCTAAAAACTCACCATTATCAATAATTGAATGGATAATGTCCTTAACATCATAAGGTTTGTTTGGATTATCTGGTATAATATAGTTTAATTGATCGTCCACTCTTTCGATTGGGTCATCACAAGGGATTCGTGGAGCTTCTTCCATATTGTTTTGCGGAAGAAAGTTGATTAGTTTTCTGATCATTAAAAGACCTTCTTCTTCGTTTTCTACTGTAAAATGAGAAACGCCTGACTTAGAGGCATGTATCTGTGCACCCCCCAACTCTTCAGTAGTAACCACTTCGCCTGTAACGGTTTTTACTACTTTAGGACCTGTAACAAACATATAACTGTTTTCTTCAGTCATCATAATAAAATCTGTAAGAGCAGGAGAATATACAGCTCCGCCAGCACAAGGACCAAAAACAGCAGAGATTTGTGGTACTACACCTGAAGCAAGAATATTTCGTTCGAATATTTCTGCATAACCTGCAAGCGAACGAACGCCTTCCTGAATTCTGGCTCCACCTGAATCATTAATTCCAATCAATGGAGCTCCGTTTTGCATGGCTAGATCCATTACTTTGCAGATTTTTTGCGCAAAAGTTTCAGAAAGAGAGCCTCCAAATACAGTAAAATCTTGAGAAAAAACATAGACCAAGCGCCCATCAATAGTTCCATATCCCGTTACTACACCGTCAGAAAGGAAATGATTTTTTTCCATTCCAAATTCATGGCAACGATGTTGAACAAACATATCAAATTCCTCAAAACTTCCTTCGTCCAACAATATGTCGATACGTTCGCGGGCAGTCATTTTGCCTTTAGCATGTTGTGCTTCAATTCTTTTTTCACCACCTCCTAAACGAGCTAGCTCTCGTTTTTCCAGTAGTTCCTTAATTTTTTCTTCAATAGCCATTATATGAATAATTTATTAGTATGACACCTTAATTATTATCTTCACAGAATTCTGTTAATACACCAAATGTTGATTTTGGATGAAGAAAAGCAATATCCAAGCCCTCCGCTCCTTTTCGTGGAACCAAATCAATTAATTTCAAGCCTTTCTCTTCAGCTTCTTTTAAAGATTCTCCTATGTTTTCTACTGCAAATGCAATATGGTGTACTCCAGGTCCTTTTTTTGCAATGAATTTTGCTATCGGACTTTCTGGATCGGTTGCTTCTAACAATTCAATTTTCGTTTCACCAACTTTAAAAAAAGCCGTTTTTACTTTTTGATCTTTTACTTCTTCAACTGCGTAGCAATTTAAATTTAAAACTTCTTCGTAATATTTAATTGCGTCTTCCAGCTTTTCTACCGCAATACCGATATGTTCAATGTGGGTAAGTTTCATTGTTAAAAAATGTTAATTTCATGCAAATCTAAAGATTATTTTTTAAAAAAATAATTTTTCCTGATATTTTATTTGAAAAAAAGCAATGCCTTATTCTTTATTAAAGTCTATCAATATAAAATCTTGTTTCTCTAATTCTTTTGACTTTCTTTTTGCATCGTTTTGGTCTTTGGCATAAGCAAGGTTTCTTTTAGACACATAAGAAAGATATATAATAACGGATTCTTCCATTCCGTTTATCGGTGCAATAAATACTGCTTGATCTTTGTGGGCTTGCAAATTGATTGTTGCTGCATAGGATGCTAATTGTTTTTCTGTTGAAAAGTCCGTTTTTTGCTGTTTTTGGTATTCTTTTACGGCAAGAAACGTGAAAGGAATTATTAACAAAAACAGTCCACTGATAAACACTATTTTTTTGCGAATTTTCTCATAAAAACAACAAAAAACAACAAGCGCAAAAAGAGAAATGGGAATGGATAATTTTGCGATGTAAATATAATGCGAAGCTGTTGCGCTAAAACTGAGCAAGACATAAAACAAAACAGTGAATAAAAGCAAATAAGGATTTAAGGAAAAAGCCTGCTTGGATTTTTTTCTTCCAAAAAAAATAAACAATAAAATCAAAAGCATACTCAATAAAGCAGGGCCACTGAAAAAGGAGATCATTTGTTTGTAAAACAGGAGCCAAGTTTCCGTATTTGTAAAAGTCAAACCCCTATCTGTGAGTTGCTCTCCAAAAAAACCACTTCGCTCAACAAATCGAATTCCAATGGCTTTTATTAAAGGACAGAATCCAGCAATGTACAAATATTGAAAAAAACAAAGCAAATATGCTGATATCGCACCAAAAAAACTGAGGATTCGAAGCCTTTTGATTGTTTTCTTTTTCCTTTTTTTATGTGTAAGAACAAATACAGCCAGCAAAAAACAAAATCCCATCCAATCTGAATAAGAAAGGAGAAAAACAGATAGAAAAATTAAGATTTGACTGAGATGTATTTTTGTTGATTCTTTATAATAATAGAAAGCTGCAATTGTCAGCAGCAAAAAGAATTGTCCCAAACTTTCAGCAAAATAATGCGAGGAATATAAAAACAGGTTTTGTGCAACAAAAACATAAGAAATAAGCGCAAATATTTGTGCTAAAAGCAATTTACTCCCTTTGCAATTCACTTCTTGCTTAACAATATAGGACAACAAAAAAACACTCAGCAGCAGCATAAAAAACAGCATCCATTGCAAAAGCCCTTCATTAATCTCTTGTCCGCTTACATAATATGCAAAAGCCGCTAAATAAAAAGCAAAAGGAGGATGAGAAACATAATAGTTGTTTCCTTCTTTATCTTCTAATCGTTTATAATAATGAACGTATTTATCGCCTTCGTTATTCCATGTCTGAATTGGAGCCATAAAAGCCGAAAAACTATCCGATTCCTGCCATATTTCTATCGTTGTTAGCATAAAAATATGGGCTTGTCGATTACAGTCTAGAGGCTTGCTTTGGTAAGGCTTCAATATAAAAAGCAAAACAAGCGTAAGCAGTAGAAAAAATGTTTTAAAAAAAATCTTTTTGTATTTCACATTTATCTTTTTTCAATCTCGAGACTAAAAAATCCAGTTTACTTCATGCTCCCAATTGGCTTTAATCTCAATTTTTTCATTGTAGAGATAAACCCTTTCAGCTAATCGTTTTTTAGCATAATTCCCTGCATCCCAACGTCGATTTTTGTTGTCATCTTCTATTAACCTAATTCCATAAGACGCTGGAGGAAGATTTTTGAAGATATAGCTTCCACTTTTTTTAATATCCTTTTCCGCTTTTACCTTGTCGTTAGCATCTAACAATTGTAAAACATAGGGCTTATCTTCTACTTGAAGTTTTAGCTTCATTGTTCCGTATTCTTCCTTTTCACTAATACGAAATTTCTCATTAAGACTGTCTGACATGGTAAATCCATAAATATCGTAAATGCTACTATCAGAAATGATTAGCTGATAAGATTCTCCTTCTTCCCAATCATATTTAATCAATAATCTTCGTTTTGTGCTATCTATTAATGTGTATTCAGGAAAAAGCGTGTCAACAGAAGTGTATAAGCTAATTGCATTTTTATAAATACTGTCAATCGGCTGAGGAAAAACGAAAACAAAGTCTTTATAATAATCCAGCTTTTTACTGCTTTTAACAGGACTTTGCAAAGAAAGAGATTCCAGCGCGGAAACACCTCTTCCAAAGCTTGCTTTTTTGTCAATATTAAATTGGAACTTAATTGTGTCCAAAAAATCTTTTTCATCCGAAAATTCTACTAACAAACTATCGGGCAAATCTTCTTGCAATAGCCATAGATTTAAGGTGTCGTTTGTTTTATTCCATTCTTTAACCCAAAAATCCGGATATTCTTTGTCTAAAAAGCGCATTTTGTATGGCTTATCAGCAGGATATTTAAAAACTACACGTATCGTTTTATCATTAATCCGCGGAAATTCAATAATTCGCTGGGTCGAATCAACTTCCTCAAATAAGAAGATTTCTTCCAATTCTGTATTTTGAATATAATAAATACTGTCTGCTTCTGTCAAATTTGTATCCGCAGCTATTGCTAACGAATCTCTTTTTTGAGGTATCAAGGCTTGTTCTGCTTTAATTGTTTGGTTTAAAAATCCAATTAATTCCCCTGGCTGATCATAAGTTAAAGAGTTATTTACATCCTCTAAAGCAAATATTTTATAGGATGCATCGGCAATATAGTTGATTTCAAAATATCCCTGCTTATCTGTTTTTGCCATATAATCTGGTCGTGAAGTGTAGGGTAAGGAATCCTTGAAATCCTTATACAACAATACTAAAACTGTCTTTTGAGGAGGTTTCAACGTAAAGGCATCGCGCACAAAACCTTTAATTTGCATTGTATCAACAACAGCTCCAGTGGAAAAGACATATTGATAATTTTGCAAAATATTGTTTTCGTTATTGTCTCCTATTGCATCTGCAAAAGAAATACAATAAGTGGTGTTTTGCTTTAAGGTATCTTCAAAATTAATAATCAAGGATTTAGACCTAAGGGTATATTGAACTGCATGTTTTAATGGCGGAGAAAAATAGGCTTTTTGATTAACACTATTCAACTTAATAAATTCATCGAAAGTGATGCTAATACTTTTGCTTTGCACATTAGTAGATTTGTTTTCCGGAACACTACTTAGGACTTTTGGTGGGCTGACATCTTTTTCTCCTCCCGAAGGCTGACCCACAACAGCACAAGACACTATTATCAATAATAAAAGTGCATATACAATCCAGCGGTATTTTTGAATAATCACTAACATTTATAATACAAATATCTTATTTTTCTTCAAAATAAACGTTTTTTATTTCTAAAAAGGCAATCTTAGGTAATTGCTTTTACTTCTTTCTCACAAAGTGCTTCAAAACGATAACCTAAGGCAGAAAAATGTGCTAAAAAGCGAGGCAAAGCATAAGTAATACGTGGAATAGCTTTAATATTATCATGAAACACAACAATAGAACCTGCTTTTGTTTTTTTAAGAACTCGCTGTAAGCATTTTTGAGGGCTCAGTGATTCATCAAAATCACCACTCAAAACAGTCCAGTAAATAATAGCATATTCTTCGCGAATCATTTTTATTTGTTTGGGTTTAATTTTTCCATAAGGTGGCCGAAATAATTTTGACTGGCTCTCCTCTTCACAAGCCTGAATATTGTCAATATACTCTTGTGGCTTATTCTTCCATCCGTTTAGATGATTTTCGGTATGATTTCCGATAACATGTCCGTTTTCTTTTATTTGCTGATAAATATCCTGGTGTTTTTTTAAGTTTTCCCCAACACAAAAGAAAGTTGCTTTCGCATTATAGTTGTTTAATGTTTCCAAAATCCAAGGCGTTAACTCAGGAATAGGACCGTCATCAAAGGTTAAGAAAATCCTTTTTTCTTTCCTAGGCATTTCCCAAACCAAATTGTTTTTGGTAAGTAAGCTAAGTATTTTTGGTGTTTTGACTGTGTACATCGGTATAAAAAACAAGGGAAAAATTTCCCTTGTTTTTTTTGTATTATTCAGTTATTGCTATCGTTTCATCTTCAGCGGCAACAGGTAATTCCGGTTGCTGCATTTGCTGTTGTGGTATCTGCATCCCAGTATATAATTGGTAGTAATTCATAAATACCGTATTAGCTTGT
Source organism: uncultured Prolixibacteraceae bacterium (assembly GCA_964550505.1). Taxonomy (GTDB): domain Bacteria; phylum Bacteroidota; class Bacteroidia; order Bacteroidales; family CAZJZP01; genus CAZJZP01. The sequence continues at coordinate 8,671 of CAZJZP010000102.1, forward strand.
TTAGCAAGTTCTATTTGTTTATAGAATTCTGCAACTCGCTGCACTCGTTGCACAACAGCTAAAGCTTGTTGAATATCATCATCAATTGATGCGCGTTTTTTAGGGCTAAAGGAAAAGAAAT
>CAZJZP010000103.1:0-2547 GCA_964550505.1 uncultured Prolixibacteraceae bacterium
TATGCTGATAATTTTTTTGCTGCTGATTATGACCTTTTAATAAGTTTTGACAGAAGAAAAACAGCAGTCTTATATTATTCTTTTGCAAAAATCACGGCTAAATGCAAGGCTGTTCCTTACCATTCTGAATATGAAAAATACGCGGATTTTATGATAAATATAGGAGAAGAAAACTTTGATAACATTTTGTACGTCAAAGAATTAATACACTATTTACACAATTTTTCAAATAAATAAATGATGAGAGACAAATTCAAAGGCACCGGTGTAGCCATTGTAACACCGTTTAAGGAAGATTTTTCAATTGATTATACTGCTTATGAACAATTAATCAATTACCAAATTGAAGGCGGAGTAGATTATATTCTTGTTCTTGGCTCTACAGGTGAAGCCATTACCATTTCTGAAGAAGAACAAAAGAAACTAATTGCTTTTGCCGTTAAAACTATCGCAGGGCGTGTGCCAATAATGTTAGGAATCAGTGGAAATGACACGCATGCAGTAGTGGAAAGAATTAAAAACACTGACTTTAGCGGAATTGATAGTTTACTTTCTGCTTCTCCTGCTTATAACAAGCCTTCACAACAAGGAATATACCTTCATTTTAAAGCAATTGCGGAAGCATGTCCCGTTCCTGTTTTTGCCTATAATGTTCCTTCCAGAACAGCAAAAAACATAGAAGTGGAAACCGTAATCAAAATGGCAAACGAATTAGCAAATATTGTCGGAATAAAAGAGGCTTCCGGAAATCCAGAACAAATAATGCAAATAATTAAAGCAAAGCCGAAAGATTTTCTGGTTTTGTCGGGAGATGATTTATTTGCTGTTCCCTTTATTGCGTTAGGATGCGAGGGTTTAATATCTGTTATTGCTAATGCATATCCCAAAGAAACTTCTTCTATGGTTAAAGCTGCAATGGAAAATGATTTTGATGCTGCAAGGGAAATTCACTATTCCTTAGAGCCGATGGTAAAACTTATTTTTGCTGAGGGCAACCCATCAGGGATAAAGGCTGTCTTACATCAAAAATCTTTATGCGGAAAACATCCCAGATTACCCTTGACTGCTGTTTCAGAAGACTTAATGCAAGAAATAGCAGAAGTAATGAAAACAATCTAATAATCAAGTTAATGCAGCCTTTTTTTTACCGAATAATAAGCCTAATTTTCTTTCTTGGGCTAATATCTTTTACTCAAGCACAAAGTCAAGTTGAGCAGTATTTTACAGATTCACACGAAATCTATTTTTCTTTCGAAATCAATGATATAAATGAATTGGAAACGCTTGATAAAGTCATTTATATTGATAAAATCCAAAACAATACGGTTTACGCTTATGCTAATAAAGCTCAATTTGAAAATTTTATACAGTTAGGATATCCTTTTAGCATATTAGTTCGACCTTCAATGCAGCATACAGTTAGGATGTTTGACATTACAAAAAACCCAAAATCCACTTATAATTGGGACGCTTATCTGACATACGATACTTATTTAGCCTTTATGGACAGTTTTGCGACAAATTATCCGCAAATATGTAGGATTGATACAATAGGAATTTTAAACAGTGGGAGAATGATTTTATCTGCTGTTATTTCAGATAATGTTCATATAGATGAAGATGAGCCTGAATTCCTCTATACTTCCAGTATGCACGGAGATGAAACCACTGGTTTTATTTTAATGATGCATTTAATTGACGAAATCCTATCATCTTATGGAACAAATTCAAGATTAACATCTTTGGTTGATAATATTGAAATCCATATTAATCCTTTGGCAAATCCTGATGGAACTTATGCCGCTGGAAATCATACAGTAAATGGTGCCACACGAACAAATGGGAACGGTATTGACTTCAACAGAAACTTCCCTGATCCTGCTGATGGCGCTCACCCTGATGGAAATCCTTGGCAGGAAGAAACCATACTTTTTATGGAATATGCAACACGACAAGACTTTGTTTTATCGGCAAACCATCACGGAGGAGCAGAGGTAATTAATTATCCCTGGGACACTTGGAATCCATCTTCTAGACCAGCTGCTGATGAAAATTGGTGGATGCAAAAAAGTAAGAATTACGCTGATACTGCTTTTTTTTACGGACCTGGTGGTACTTTTATGAAAGATGTTACTACAAGCGGTTATACCAATGGTTTCGACTGGTATAGAATTACAGGAGGCAGACAGGATTACATGAATTACTGGCATCATTGCAGGGAAGTAACAATGGAGTTATCTTCCACAAAACTATTACAAGAAAGTCAACTTATTCCTTACTGGAATTATCATTCTCCTTCATTATTGAATTATATGGAAGAATGCTTATACGGTTTTCGAGGGATTATTACAGATTCTTGCACAGCTCAAGGTATTAAAGCTAAGGTTTTAATTCAATCACACGATACAGATAATTCTGAAGTCTATTCTTCTTTGCCTGTTGGAAATTATCATCGAATGATAGCAGCAGGGACATATACTGTTCAATTTTCAGCTGATGGATATCATCCCAAAACCAACATTATTTCAACAACAAATGGAAATATTA
>CAZJZP010000103.1:2647-8781 GCA_964550505.1 uncultured Prolixibacteraceae bacterium
GTATTAGCTACTATTAATCCATATCCTAATGCAGGCTTTAATTATTCTGTTTCGGGATTAGCTGTTAACTTTAATGATCTTTCAACAGATGCCGTAAGTTATCTTTGGGATTTCGGAGACGGAAATACGTCTAATCTTGCTAATCCAACACATCAATATGCATCAAATGGAAATTATAGTGTAAAACAAATTGTTGATAATCCATGCGGGCAAGATTCGCTAATTCAAAGTTTGGCAATCACTTCAATTTATGAAAAAGAAAATGAAGCTTTTGATTTATATCCAAATCCCAGCAAAGATTTTGTTATACTTAAAAATAACAGTAATTACCTTGTTAAAAAAATAGAAATTTTTGATGTTCATAACACTAAGGTCTTTGCTCAAGAATGTACAATTAAAAATGATGTAAGTATTGATATTCGTGGTTTTAGCAGAGGCATTTATTTTGTTTTTATTAAAACTAATGAGGCTGTTTTCTGCAAAAAAATTATTGTTTTGTAATTTTCTACTTCGTTTTCCTTTCTTAAAATATGTTAAAATACATTGACTTTCTATGTTTTATTATATTTTAGCTATGTTATTAATTGTGTTTTTACACAGATTATAATACAAAATGACATACTAATAAACGCAAGTCTTATGAAAAAAATTTACTTATTAATCCTCATTGGTTTTGCATTGTTTAGCTTTCAATCTTATGCACAATGCCCTGGTTGTGTTGTTAATACGGGCTGTACTTCCAGTCCTATAAAACCAACAATTTGTCCAGACACATTACCTTCCGGACAAGCAGGAATTGCTTATGATGAAGATGCTTCTTTTTTTATGCCAGCTCAATTTACAGATCAAAATAGTGGTTTAAATGTAACACTCAATAAAATTACCGTAACAGCAGTTGTTGGAGTACCTTACGGTTTAAGTTTTCAAGCAAATTCAGCCACTTATGAATACTTTCCAAGTAGCAATCCTCCAACATCGGAATATGGCTGTGTGAAATTTTGCGGCACCCCTTTAATTCCCGGACAGTATGTTATAACTGTTTATGTTACAGCTGAAGTAACTGCTTTGGGGATTAACCAAACAGAATATGATTCTTTTGAATTACCAGTAGAGATTCTTCCATCTACGTCAGGAAATACGAGTTTTACCATTAGCAATCCTCAAGGTTGTGCACCTTTAACAACTACTTTCACTTCTAATATGCCAAGCACAGGAAATCCAGCCTATTCTTACAGCTGGGATTTTGGCAATGGAAATCAAAGCACACAAGAAGCACCTCCAGCTCAAACATACTATAACCCAGGTGTTTATTATATTAATTTACAAACAGAAGTGGACACTTTAGGTTATTATCTTGATGAAGTAACTATTGTGTCGTCTTCTTGTACTGATGCAACGTCCAAACCGGATCATTATATTAAAATCTATGAGGGTTCTACTAAAATATACGAATATCCACATAATGCAAGTATGAATAATGATTCTCCTGTTACCTTAAGCTTTGCGACGATTGATTTAAAAGATACAACATATACTATTGAGGTTTGGGATGATGATAACTTTTTAGGAGGTCAAGATGATTTATGCGGTACGTTTACATTTAATGGACACACTGCAGGAACGCATAGTTTATTTGACGGCTCTACGGTAATTAACTTTACCATAGATCATCCAATTTTGAACTTTGATGATACTGATTCTGTTATTGTATTTCCTACACCAATTTTAAGCCCTTTGAGTGTATATCCTGCGGATACTGTATGCAATACAGATACTGTTTACTTGACAATTAATGGTCAATCACCAAACCAATACCAGTGGTTTAAAGACGGCATTCTTTTATCTTCAGAAACAGATTCTGTGTTGAAAATCTTTGATGAGTCTGGTTTTTATCATGCTAAAGTTATTAATTCTTATAGTTGTTATGATGAAACAGTGCCATTATTTATTGAATTTTTACCAACACCGACGACTCCAACTTTTTGGTCAAACGGAAATACACTAACAAGCTTAGCTTCTGGAACTTTACAATGGTATTTAGATAGTGTTGCCATTCCTGGAGCAAATCAACAATCTTATACGATTAGCCAAACAGGAAATTATATGCTTTGCGTTACAAATGCATCTAATTGTTCTAGTTGTTCTAATGAAATGTATGCGATTTATAGCTCTATCAACGATTACCAAAGTTTAGTTAAAATGAATGTGTATCCTAATCCTACATCTGGCATTTTTACATTAGAAATGTTTGGAATAGCAGATAATCAGGTAGAAATCTTTATTACTGACCTCACGTCGAGGATAGTTATGGAAGATAAAGCTGATTTCCATTCGTATTATAAAAAGGAAATTAACTTACAACACGTTGATAAAGGAGCTTATATTATTCATATTAAGAGTGATAAAGGAACAGCTATAGAAAAGATTATTATTCAGTAGTAGTTTTTTTTACTGTTAGAAGTAAGCTTTTTATATTCAGATTGATAGCAATAAGAACAGCTAATAGGCTTAGATGTAGTATGTAATTCCAAAAAGGAAATGCTGTGTAAATGATAAGAATAAAAAAAACGATTAGAAATTCTAATAATCAGTATTTACTGCATTAATCCAGCCCCATATTTCAGAGTCAATTTCTTCATCAGGCATTCTATATTTTACAAATAACCAAAAGCAACCAGAATAATAAATTTTGGCAATTGCAGTAACCATATCTCCTTTGCTAAGCATTTGTCTATCATAATTTTGAATACTATAAAAATCTGTATCCAAAAATGCATCAGGTTCATTAAAGATATAAGTAGAATCTTGCATTATCATATAGTCTTTGTTTTTCTTCAAATATTCTTCATTCAATGGTTTTCTCATTAATGCAGGAACATATAATTTTGATAGGCTTTTTGGTCCTTCATAGAAGGAGATATCAATATAACTAAAACAGATGATCGGATCTAAAAAAGAGAAATCATAGCTAAGTATTTTTTTGGGAATACTATCTAAGTAAAAGGCATCTGCAATAAGAATTCCATTTACCTCATGAAAAATATATTCTCCACCTAGATTATATGCAAGATAAATTATACCTTCTTTTAAGTCATCGTAATAAAGATTAATAATCACATCCAAATCCCCATCTTCATCTAAATCATACCAATACATATTTTCAATTTGCTCTTTGATTGATTCAGGATTCTTTTTGAATTCTGCAATTCTTTGCTCGAAGTCTTCTTTTTTGAAATCTTCTCCAAAGATGTTCTTTGTTATGTCTTTATGAAGGATTTTGACTAAAAAGGTATCCAAAAAGAAATCCATTTTGGCTTCAAAACTTTTCTCTGCAGAATAAAGAAATTCTTCTTCAACAGGATCGTCGATAGCAAAATCAGGATATAAAACCCGTTCAAATGATTGCGCTTGAACTAAAGCGGCAATTAATAGGAGAGAAGCAATAAGTGTAATTTTTTTCATCTGTATATTTTTTTTGACTATATTTATTTACAAAATTAAGAAAAAATATCGATATAAATAGCTTTTTTAAAGATTAAAAGTTTTTTGCATTAATCCAACCTTCAACGGCAATGCTTTCTTTAAATCCCAATTTCAATTTGTCATAATATCTAACATAATAGTAATCTTCACCTTCAGCTGTTTTTCTGCTAGCAATATGCAGTACATTATCTCCTTTGTTTAAAGAAACATAATCATGATTTGCATCTAATACTTCTATTTCCGTTGCTTTAAAATAAATACTTGCATCCTTATCTAATTTCATAAAAGAGGGCACTTTAAGCATTTCATTTTCATTAGGGAAATCTATCATTCCATGTATTGCTATTGTTTGGCTTGAATGAATACTATCATGAATTATCTTAGTTTGATGAAAATATTGATAAACATTATCACAACAAGCTGCTTCCCAAGACAGAAAAATTACGGTGTCATTAAATAATTCATAATCAAGAATATGATTTCCTTGAATTTCTTTAAAACGATAGTTGTTATCTTCTTCAAAAGCAATAAAAATAAACTGTACAATCCAATCTTCATCGTGTAAATCAGCTACTATTTCTTTATTACCATTATTATTCAAGTCAATAAAAACCAAATTATTTGCTTGTTTCAATAGCCATTCATCCGGATTATTCAAAATACTATCTTTTTTATAGTAATAGATAGAATCTTCCAGATAATATAAACCATGAAAAACACATAATGATTCATGCGTTGATATTAATTCATTAAGATAAATTTCAAGTTTTTCTTCTGTACTTCGCTCTATTTGATAAGGAGTAAAATCATAAGCTATTTCTTCGGCATTTTTTTGATAATCAAGAAGATAAATTGTAGATAAATTTTGTGTAAAAGACTGAAAACAAGTCGTTAAAGCTAATAAAAGAATTGCTGTTTTTTTCATGGGCAGTTTTATTGTGTTAGATTAAAAACATAAAAATACTATTCTTTTTTTGTGTTAAAACACAAATTATACTAACAATAATTATACCTAAGTGTCCAAAGGGCAACCACAATACTTGCAAAATTTGGCATCGTCATCATGAGTGGTTTTATGACAGTTTCTACAGCTTTGTGTATTAGTATTGATTTTTTGGTTTTTACTCATTTCAATACTAATAATACCAGCAGGCACGGCAATAATTGCATATCCAAGTATCATGATAAATGATGCAAAAGCTTGTCCAAGTGATGTTATAGGAGCAATGTCCCCATATCCAACTGTAGTTAGAGTTACAATAGCCCAATAAATAGAAATTGGAATGGAAGTAAATCCTGATTCAGCCCCTTCGATTACATACATAAAAGAGCCTAAAATGGTAACAATAATTATTACAGTAAAGAAAAAAACCAAAATTCTGTACTTGCTGGAATTAAGTGATTGCACTAATAAACTGACAGCTTTGATATATCTTGCTAGTTTTAACACTCTAAATATTCGTAATAAGCGTAAAGCTCTTAGTATTGCTAAATATCCTAAGCCCCCAAAAAACAAGAGCAGATAGGTTGGAATAATGGAAACAAAATCAATGAGTCCATAAAAACTAAAGATATATTTAAAGGGTTTTCCAACGGATATAATACGTAAGAAATACTCAATGGTAAAAAGTATTGTTAACACAAGTTCGATAGTAAAGAAAACTCTACCATATTCAATATGATAAGAGGGAACACTATCAATAATGACGACTAGAACGCTTAGAAAAATACTAATCATTAAAATGATATCAAAGAGTTTTCCTTCAAAAGTATCTGCTTCAAAAATGACATCATGTAGCCTTTGCAGTGCTCTTGGTTTTAGTTTCTTTTTATCTCTATATCGTTCTTTTACCATAGAAAAGCTAGAATTTTGTTAATTCATCAAATATTTTTATAGCATAATAATCACTCATTCCAGAAATAAAATCAATGCTAAGTTTGTAATAATCTTCAGAATTTTGGATATCGTATAAACTTTGGTTTTTCCATTCTATTTGTTTTTCCCATAATTTTGTTTCAAAACAATATTTTTTGCAAAAGGGAATAAATGAGCTTGCTAATAGCGGATAAGTGCTGGATAAATTATTAAAATTTCCTTGAGAAATAGCATTGTATTGGGCTTTCAATTCATCAAAAATGGATTGAATTATCAGCTCTGCATATCGATTATAATAATCTAAACGATGGTGCTCATATATATTTTTATAATTAAAGTCTTTAATAGCTGTGATTAAGGCATAATATTTATCACTAAAACAAATCCCTTTTTCAATGCTGCTGTTTTCACAGATGTCCATAATGAAATGGTGTATTAAAGTGGTATTGTTTATTGCATTTAGCTTAATATTCAGATTTTTATACAGCAAGTTTTCAATATCTTGTAATTGGTGTTTTTCAAGAATATTAAGTGCTATGGCATCTTCGATATCACGACCTAAATAAGCAATTTTGTCTGCTATTTTAACGACACAGCCTTCCCATGTGTAGGGTTGGGGTTGTCTTCCTTTTGTAACCATTTCTAAAGAAATAAACTCGCTTCTTGGTTTTAATTCTTGTTGATCTACTTCTCCGCAATGACAAAGAATTCCATCTCTAACGGCATAAGTAAGCGATAAATTAAATTCTTCGCCTAGGGTGTTTGCCAGTGTTTC
>CAZJZP010000104.1:0-2443 GCA_964550505.1 uncultured Prolixibacteraceae bacterium
GATTAACGAAAGATAAGAAATGGGAAAAAAAGATTAAAGAACGTCCGTGGCTCTATCAAAATCCACAACTAATTCTTACTAAAGCATCTAATGGTGCCAGCGATTTTGGTAATAAATTTGGTCAACCCTTGATTTGTGGCAGCGTTTTTACTTTTGAGCATCAGGAAAATAACAAAGATTTTGGTTTTGATAAAGTAATTATGCTTGCTGGAGGAATTGGCTATGCTAATAAGAAAGACGTTAAGAAAGCAAATCCTAAAAAAGGAGATAAATTAGTCGTTTTAGGTGGCGATAATTATCGTATTGGGATGGGCGGAGGAGCTGTTTCTTCTGTTTCGACTGGAGAATTTGGAGCTTCAGTGGAATTAAACGCCATACAGCGCTCCAATCCAGAGATGCAAAAAAGAGTTTATAATGTTATCAGAGCTTTTGCAGAGAGTGCTAAAAACCCAATAATCTCTATTCATGATCATGGAGCTGGCGGACATGTAAATTGTTTATCGGAACTAGTAGAAGAAAGTGGTGCAGTTATTCATATAGATAAATTACCTGTCGGCGATCCTACTTTGTCTGATAAAGAAATTATCGGAAATGAATCTCAGGAAAGAATGGGTTTGCTGATAAAAGATAGCGATATTCCCTTGCTGAAAAAAATTGCTGAAAGAGAACGCGCACCAATGTATATTGTTGGTGAAGTTACAGAAGACCATCAGCTTTGCTTTGTTAATGCAAAAGGAGAAAGCCCAATTAATATTTCTGTAAAAGATTTATTAGGAAAAACACCTCAAAGCTATTTGATTGACAATAATATTGAAGAAAACTATCAAAATCCAGCATATGCACTTGAAAATTTTGATGAATACTTGCATAATGTTTTAAGATTAGAAGCTGTAGCTTGTAAAGATTGGCTCACAAATAAGGTGGACAGATCTGTTACTGGAAGGGTAGCAATGCAGCAAACCACAGGACCTATTCAATTGCCATTGAATAATCTTGGAATAAGTACTTTGGATTATTCAGGCACCAAAGGAATTGCAACATCAATAGGTCATGCGCCAGTTGTAGGCTTAATAGATCCCCGTAAAGCTTCGGTTAATGCTGTAGCTGAGGCGCTGACAAATATTATGTGGGCTCCTTTGAAAGACAATCTGAAATCCGTTTCCTTAAGTGCAAATTGGATGTGGCCAGCAAAAAACAGAGGAGAAGATGCTCGCTTATATCGTGCGGTTAATGCATTGAGTGAGTTTGTTATTGAATTGGGAATTAATGTACCAACAGGGAAAGATTCGCTTTCTATGGTGCAAAAATATCCTGACGGAAAAAAAGTTTTTTCTCCCGGAACAGTTATTGTCAGCGCAGTGGGAGAGGTGGAAGATGTCAAAAAAGCCATAACACCAGATTTGAAAAACAATTTGACTTCCAGCCTAATTTATGTGAATTTATCCTTTGATGATTTTAAACTTGGTGGGAGCAGCTTTTATCAAACCCTTAATGCAGTTGGAAGTGACGCAGCTTCTGTAATAGATGCAGTTAAATTTGCTAAAGCTTTTGATTGCATCCAAAAACAAATAAAACAAGGTAATATTTTAGCAGGTCATGATATTTCATCCGGAGGGTTGATAGTTTCTATCTTAGAAATGCTTTTTGCTAATCCTGATATCGGCTTAGATGTTAACCTTTCTAATATTCCAGAAGAAGATATCGTGAAAATATTGTTTAGCGAAAATCCTGGAATACTTATCCAAACACAACATCCTAAAAAAGTCATGGATGCATTTTTAAGGCTTGGAATTACCCCTTATGCCATTGGAAGACCTTTAGCGCAAAGGACCTTGAAAATTATTAAGCACCGTAGTTATGAATATTTTGATGTGGATAGTCTTAGGGATATTTGGTTTAAAAATTCCGCTTTAATGGATGCAGAACAAACTAGCAAAAGATTTGCTGTTGCCCGTTTGAATAATTATAATAAACAACGCTTGTTTTATGATTTCCCTATCAATTTTAGTGGTAAACTAGAAGATGTTGTGGACAGCAAGCAAAAAACAAAGATTAGCGCTGCTATTATCAGGGAAAAAGGTGTTAACGGTGACAGAGAAATGGCTTATTCTTTATTTAAAGCAGGTTTTGACGTTAAAGATATTCATATGACAGATTTAATCTCTGGGAAAGAAGACCTTACAGATGTCAATATGCTTGTTTTTGTCGGTGGTTTTTCTAATTCTGATGTCTTGGGCTCAGCCAAAGGTTGGGCAGGTTCCTTTATTTATAATGCTAAAGCCAAAAAGGCCTTGTATGATTTTTATAAACGAAAAGATACCTTAAGCCTTGGAGTTTGCAATGGTTGTCAACTTATGATTGAATTAGGCTTGATTACTCCTAATTTGAAACAAAAGCCTAAAATGAAGCATAATCTCTCTGAAAAATTTGAGTCTGCTTTTAT
>CAZJZP010000104.1:2543-4065 GCA_964550505.1 uncultured Prolixibacteraceae bacterium
TTGTTCCTTGTTTATACTTATTACTACGAAGATAGAAGTACAGCAGACATCTTTAAGTACTTTGATGACAGTAAAATAATGTTTGATGCCTTATCCGAAAAACCAATGGATTTCATAAAAATGCTTTTCGGAATTCAAAATGATAATGCCTATTTTGATGCAAATTATTATACTAAAATGAATAATTGGTATCGTGTTTTTGAAACGGAAATGTATAACGATACCCATACTATTATTCGCTTAAATGCTGTTTTTCGACTATTCTCTTTTGGCAGTTATCATGTGCATACGGTTTTTATGTGTTTTTTGTCTTTGCTTGCCTCTGTTTTCCTTTTTAGATTTTTTAGTAAATTAATTAATGGAAAAGAAAAGCTGATATTTATTGCCGTATTTCTTCTTCCCTCTGTTTTATTATGGACTTCTGCTGTTTTAAAAGAAGGTTTATTGCTTTTTGGAATGGGAATTATGTTGTATTACCTCTTGATGCTATTAGAAAGAAAAAAAATGCTATTATCTTTCTTAATGATGACTTTGGGTGTTTTCATTCTATTGTATATTAAGTATTATACCTTGGCTGCTCTTCTCATACCTTTGCTTGCCTTTGTTAGTGTTAGAATGTTTAAAATTAAAAGAATTGTACTTACTTATACACTTTTCTTACTCGTTGCTTTTTCTTTTATTGCTATTCTCTCAAATATTTCAGAAGAATACAATGTTTTTCGACTATTGAGTATAAAACAGCAGGATTTTATTGGCTTGGCAAAAAGTATGGATGCAGGAAGTTTATTGAATGCACCAATATTGGAAAGTACGCCGTGGAGTTTTTTAAAAAATATACCTTATGCCTTATTTGTCGTTTTCTTTCGTCCGTTTTTCTTTGAATCATCAAACCCCCTAATGATACTTGCCGGACTGGAAAACCTAGCAATTTTGCTCTTAATTGTATTCGCTTTCTTTTTTAAAGTTAAAAAAATACAAGAAAAAAATCTTTTCTTCTTTTCATTGGCTTTTGTTTTTATTCTTTACGTTTTGATAGGTGTTACCACGCCTGTGATGGGAGCAATTGTTCGCTATAAGGTGCCCGCTATGATTTTTTTGCTTATACTTGTAGTAATTTTAGTGGATGAAAATCGACTAAAAAAATATATTTCAAATAGAAAAATTTTAGTTAAAAAAAACAGATAATGAAAAAAACAGTATTAATAACAGGCGCATCAGCAGGAATTGGAAAAGAAACAGCCATTCGTTTCGCAAAAGAAAAGCATCGGATTATAATTTGTGCCAGAAGAAAAGAACGCTTGGAGACCTTGAAGAAAGAAATAGAAGAAAAATATGGCACAGAAGTTTTGGTCTTAAATGTGGATGTGCGTGATAAAGAAGAAGTTAAACTTAAGCTAGAAAATCTAGCTAGTGATTGGAATACAATTGATATTTTAGTAAATAATGCTGGTCTTGCCTTAGGATTAAACACTATTGATGAAGGCAATGTGGAAGATTGGGAAATAATGATTGATACTAATAT
>CAZJZP010000104.1:4165-8767 GCA_964550505.1 uncultured Prolixibacteraceae bacterium
ATGAAAACAATTACACGGCTTTTTGACCTGATAGACAGATACAATAATCATTGGAATAAAGAAAAAGCTATTTGTGGAAAGTCAGAAGGGGAATGGAAAACCTATAGCGCCAAAGAGTATAAAGAATATGCAGACAATATCAGTTATGCCTTGCTTAAGCTTGGAGTTAAAAGGAATGATAATATTGCGACCATACTAAACAATTCTCCAGAATGGAATTTTCTTGATATGGGTATTCAGCAAATTGCTGCTATTCATGTGCCAATTTATCCTACTATCAGTCAGGATGAGTATCGCCATATTCTCAATCATTCCGAAGTGGAATATATCTTTGTTTATGGTGAAGTAATGTTTAATAAGATTAAAGATATATTGCCTGACTGTCCTAAAGTAAAAAAAATATTTAGCATTCATCCGATAGAAACCACTGTTAGTTTTACTGAATTTGTCAATGAGGGAAAGAGCAATGCTAATCCAGAAAAATTAGAACAAATCAAAGCTGAAATAGATGAAGATGACGTAGCAACCATAATTTATACTTCAGGAACAACAGGAAATCCAAAAGGAGTGATGTTAAGTCATAAAAACCTGATAAGCAATTTTATGGGTGTTGTTGATACACCCAAGTTTGCAGCAGATTCTAATGTTTTAAGCTTTTTACCTTTGTGTCATGTTTACGAAAGAATGTTGAATTATCTCTATCATTATAAGGGTTATTCTATTTATTATGCTGAAAACCTTGGTACAATCGCCAAAGATGCACAAGAGCTCAAGCCTAAAATGATGTCTGCTGTTCCACGTGTGATTGAAAGTGTGTATGAAAAAATAATAGCAAACGGAAATCAACTAAAAGGAATTAAACGTTCTATCTTTTTCTGGTCATTGAAAATTGCCGAAAAATACAACATTGTTGAGTGGAAGGTGCAAGGCAATATCTTTTATAAAATGCAATTATTTTTTGCCAGAAAGTTAGTGCTTAGCAAGTGGAAAGCAGCTTTAGGCGGTAATTTGGAAATTTTGGTTTCTGGAGGAGCTCCAATACAGTTACGCTTGTTAAAGATCTTCTGGGCAGCAGAAATTCCTATTTACGAAGGTTATGGTCTTACAGAAACATCTCCAGTGATTGCAGTTACAAACACAAATAAAAATGGAATAAAACTGGGAACAGTAGGACCTGCATTGCCAGGAGTAAGAATGAAAATTGCTGAAGACGGAGAAGTCCTTTGTAAGGGCGATACCGTAATGAAAGGCTATTATAAAAATCCAGAGCAAACAGCTGAGGTAATTGATAAAGATGGCTGGTTTCACACCGGCGATATTGGAGTGATTGAAGAAGCAGGACAGCTAAGAATTACCGACAGAAAAAAAGAAATGTTCAAAAACTCTGGCGGGAAATATATTGCACCTCAAATGGTAGAAAACAAAATGAAAGAATCCATTTTTATTTCCAATGCCTGTGTAGTTGGAGATGGACAAAAATATGCTGCAGCCCTTATAGTACCTAATTTTGACCATCTTGTTTCTTGGATGAAAATCAAAAAGATTAATTTATCTGATAAGAATGAAATAATTGCAGATGAAAGAATAATCAAAAGAATTAGAGCGGAAATTGATAAGCTTAATACGAAGTTAGGTGAAGCGGAAAAAGTGAAAAAGTTTAAGTTAATTGCTGAAGAATGGACTCCTGATACTGGTATTTTATCTCCAACATTAAAGTTGAAAAGGAGAATTATCAACGAAAAATATAAAGAAGAAATGGAACAATTATTTTAACTAAATTTGCTATGGAAAAAATTAGCCGCTTGTTTGATATTGTTGATTATACCTTAGAAAGCTACAATAAAAAAATCGCCATAGCAGGGAAAGATGATGGAGTTTGGTATTCATATTCTCATCAGGAATATAAAGACAGAATTGATGCCTTATGTTATGCTTTTTTGTCATTAGGAGTTAAAGAAGGCGATAAAATAGCTACTATAACAGGCAACAGACCAGAATGGAATATCGTGGATATGGCTTGTATGCAAATTGCAGCTATTCATGTACCCATTTATCCTACCATCAGCGATGCAGATTACGAATATATTCTCAATCATGCTGAAGTCAAAATACTATTTGTTTCTGGGATGGAAATGTATCGCAGATTATCAAAAATAGCAGAGAAAGTGCCGAGTTTGGAGAAGATTATTACCTTCAAAAACCTACAGCATACCGAACACCTCAATCAACTTATTGAAATTGGAAAGAAAAATCAAAAACCCAAAGAATTAGACGCAATCAAAAACAATATAACGAAAGATGATATCGCGACCTTAATTTATACTTCTGGAACCACTGGTCAACCAAAAGGAGTAATGTTAACACATGAGAATTTATTGAGCAATGCCAAAGCTACCTACCCGATACCTCCTTTTAATCTGGAATGGAAAACCCTAAGTTTTCTCCCATTATGCCATGTGTATGAACGCATGATTAATTATATGTTTCAACTAAAAGGCTATTCCATTTATTATGTGGAAAATATTGGTCGTTTATCGGAGTATATTTTAGAAGTAAAACCACAAATCATTAATACTGTTCCCCGGGTTTTGGAAAGCATTTATGATAAAGTGATGGCTAAAGGAAGGAAAACAAAGGGATTGAAGAGAGTAATCTTCTTTTGGGCAATGAATAATGTAGCTTTAAAATACAAGCACCATCCTGAATCTCTTGGCGCTTTATGGCATATTAAAAGAAAAATTGCGGATAAACTTGTTTTTAAGAAAATTAAAGCTTCTTTAGGGGGCAATGTGCAGATTATTGTTTCTGGAGGAGCAGCTATTCAGGAAAGATTGCTGCGTGTGTTTTGGGCTTTTGGAATTTCTGTTTTAGAAGGTTACGGTTTAACAGAAACATCACCTGTTATTGCCGTTTCTAATTTTGAAGAAAATGGAATTAAATTCGGGACAGTGGGTCCGCCATTAAAAGGAGTTAGTGTTAGAATTGCTGATGATGGCGAAATTCTTTGTAAAGGTCCTAACCTAATGAAAGGATATTACAAATCTCCTGAACAAACCGCCGAAGTGATAGATAGTGAAGGCTGGTTTCATACCGGAGATATTGGTTTGATTGAAGAAACAGGACAATTGCGTATTACCGATAGGAAAAAGGAAATGTTTAAAAATTCAGGTGGTAAATATATTGCTCCGCAGTCAGTTGAAAATAAGATGAAAGAATCGCCTTTTATTGAGCAATTGATTGTTTTTGGTGAGAATCAGAAGTTTGCTGCCGCTATTATTTCGCCCAATTTTTCGCATATTCAGTCATGGTGTGAAGTGAAAAAACATGAATTTTCTAATAATCGAAATGCAATTCAGGATGAAATAATTATCAAACGAATTCAAAAAGAAGTAGAATTATTCAATTCTCAGCTTGGAGAAGCTGAAAAAATCAAGCGTTTTGAATTGGTTTCCCATAGTTGGTCGCCAGAATCCGGAGAATTAACCCCAACATTGAAGCTAAAAAGGAAAGAAATAATGGAAAAGTACGCTTCATTAATTGAAAAAATTTATAAAAATTAAGCAAAAGACTTAAGAATGCAAAATCATCCCATTTTTAAAGGATTTACATCAGATGAAATACTGTCTTTTATTGATTTCTTAGGAGGAATTGAACGAATATATGAAAAAGGAGATTATCTAATACGTAACGGACAGTATCTTTCTTATTTCATCATAATTCTGGAAGGTAAAGGGAAAATGGAAGTGGTGGATTCAAAAGGAAGAGTAGTAAGTTTAATGGAATTCAACGAGCAGGATTTGTTGGCTTCGGATGTATTATTCGCAGAAAAAGCTTTTCCTGTGGATATTGTAGCTGAAAGCAAGACAAAAGCGTTGATAGTTAACAGGGAAAAATGCTTGGAATTACTAAGTTCAAAACCCTTGCTCTTAAAAAATTTCCTAAAGATTAATGCAGAAAAAACAAGCCAACTTTACGAAAAAATTAAATGCTTTTCTTTTCGTTCCCTTCGCGAACGATATATTGTGTACATTCTTTCCTTAGCAGACGAGCAGAAATCAGACAACATTGTTTTACACAAATCGCAGAATGAATTAGCGCAATTTTTCGGAGTAAACCGACCTTCTCTTGGGAGAGAAGTCAGGGATATGCACAATCAAGGGTTAATAATGCAAGAAGGAAAAAAATTATATATTCCTGACAGAAAAAAATTAGAATCTTATGTTAATGTAGGCTCATCTAAATGTATCAACTGTATGGGCTGTAAATAAAAAAGAGCTTGCAATAGCAAACTCTTTTTTATATTTATTTTACCTCAATATTATTTTTCATTTAATGCATAATCTGTTGGAGCAGCTTTAAGCTCATTTGGATATGCTTTATCTATAAGTTTTTGTCTAACATCTTTAAAGGCATTAATAGTATATTCTACATCTTCCAATGTGTGAATAGCAGTTGGAATAAGTCTTAATAGAATAGAACCTTTTGGAATAACTGGATAAGTTACAACGGAACAGAAAATATTGTAATTTTCACGTAAGTCGTAGGTACGTCGTCGGCCCATGCGGCTACGGAAGCCTGGTCGTCAAAAGGGAAATCCCCGTC
>CAZJZP010000105.1:0-8755 GCA_964550505.1 uncultured Prolixibacteraceae bacterium
CATTAAATTTAATGCTGCATCAGAACTTGGACGATCGGAAGAACGTTGACTACCAACTAAGACTACTGGTACGGGAAGGTTTTGACACATAAAGGTTAAGACTGCTCCAGTATGGTGCAAGGTGTCTGTTCCGTGTCCAATTACAATCCCGTCAATTCCTTTTTCTATTTCTTTACCAATGGCTTTTGCAAGAGCAATGTATTGTTTGGGACCCATGTTTTCACTAAAAACAGCAAAAACTTTTTCTGTATCTAAGTTACAAATATCTGCTAACTCAGGAACAGCACCGTATAATTCTCCTGGAGAAAAGGCAGGGATAACCGCACCTGTTCTATAATCCAATCGAGAAGCAATTGTTCCTCCAGTACCAAATAGTTTAACGTTTGGAAGCCCTTCTGTTATTGGAAATTCTTTTTCTGGAATTTTATAATTGGCTTTTTTATAGCCCTTTTCTTCCATTTTGGTAATATTGCGTATATCCACCCCGACATTATAACCGGTGATGATTTTCATCACAATATGTAAATCATCGTCATTTTCGGAACGAGGTAAAATGGTTCCTTTGAAAACGCCTCTGGTAGTTTCTACTACAGCACTACTCCAAACGCGGACATTAAATTTCTTTAATATTTCTAGTGCTTGTCCTTTATATCCTTGAAAAAAATCTTCACTCATTATCGTATTCTTTAAGTCGCTAAATTTGTTTGCTTAATTCTGTTAAATTCATATTTCCTAATGCCAGATGGTGAAGTTGCCCCATTATCCAGTCTGTTTCTGCTTTCTTTTCGGGAGAACGACGTTCTTTTTCGAAACGTTCTTTCAAAAATTGAACTTTGGATTGTATTGCTTCTTCGGACAGTTTTTTAAATTGCAAACTGGTAAGGATAGAATCAAAATCCATTTTGGGATGTTGGTATAAAACTTTTAGCATTTTAGTAGCCAAATCTAATTCCAAATTGTTCTTTAGAAGAAACTGTAATACATCATAAATCTGTTCTGGAGAAAACTCAGGAGAAGCTTGATAATGGCCTTCAATATACTTGAATTTATGACCAAACAAGGTGCCCACAAATTTGGAATCTATCTGGAGTTCTTCTATGATTTTTTTGATTATGGGGAAGTAATTCTTGCTGAAAATATAAGTATAAGTATCTTCAGGAATATTCCACTTAACTAATTGATGGTATCTATCGATAATCTCATCAGGAAGTCTTTTACGCAATTCTTCAATATATTCATCTTTCAAAGGAATAGGCGCAGAATCTGTATCTGGATACATTCTGTCGGCACCAGGTAATACGCGTTCAAAGATAGTTGTTCCATCTTCAAAAGATTTTCTCGTTTCTTCGGGCACGCCTTCAAACGCCATTATACAGCGCTCTTCAATGGTTTCTAAAGCTGTTTTGACATCTTCTTCCGGAGCCCAAAAAATGATTTGAGCATCGTTTTCAGTAGCGTTTAGCATTGGAAGTAGAAGTTGGAAGTCCATATCTGTAATGATTGGATCAAACATTTCAGAATGAACCATATTGGGTTTTTCTAAACAAGCTATTACTTTTAAACGGTCATTAATTTCATCAGCGAACATTTTTGCTGGTTGAGTAAAATAGGAAAGCAATCCTTTAAAATAGGGCAAATTAACACCCCAAAGTTGCCAATTTTCGTCTTTTGCTACTTTTAATGGTCCGTAAGTGATTTCATAAGCGTCCCAATCTAATCGTTCGGCTTTGACTTTCCAGTTTTCTAAGCTTGTTCTCTTATTTAGAATATCTTTGATTTGAAGCAAAGCCCATTGTCGGAAACATTCATTGTGTGTTAATTCTGGAATCCATTTTGTATGTGCAACACCTTTAATTTCCACTCGTGAACCGCCTCGACAGCTAACGTTAACGTCTTGTCTTCCAGCTCCCATGCCTGTTCTAACAAGTCCTGTACTTCTGTTAAGAAAACGAATATAATCACAAGCTTCTTTTACTTCGTTTGGATTAACACATTCTGGTTCGGTAACGGTTTCAATTAATGGCATTCCTAACCTGTCTGTTTTGTATATCCTTTCGTGTCTATAATCAGAAATCTCACGGCAGGAATCTTCCTCAATACTTAATTGAATTAAACCGATTTTTTTATGCTTAAGAGGAATTTCTCCGCTAACGCCAATAATTGCTGTTCGCTGAAATCCGGTAGGAATACTTCCGTCTAAATATTGTTTACGTGTAATATGCACTTCCCCCACAATGTTGAGCTTGGAAAGCAAAGAGATAATAATGGACTTTTCTAAGGCATCTTTATTTATTGGAAAAGGAGGAGTGTCGTCAACCTCGTAAGTGCAAGTAGTTGCATGCTTACAGCGATAAGTAATATTCTTTCGTGTTTTAAATTCCATTAAAGCTGTTCCATCGTATTCTCCCAGCTCGCTTAAGGTTGGTCGCATGTGGCGAATAACTTCTGCATCATAATCATCACTTTCGTGATAAACGCCAGCAGGACAATTACAAAAAAGCTTTTTGTCTGTCAGTAGTTGTTGATGAACTTCCAGTCCCGACATAAAACCAATACGATCATAGGTTTCCTGAGTGGCTTCTTTACGTGGAACCCATCCAACTTGTTCCATGGTTTTTTTGTAATTTTTTATAGGATCAAAATCGTTTGCCATTTTATCTGTGCTTAATAGGTAAGTGTAAAATTTTGCTCAAAAGTAGAGAATATATTGAAATTTTAAAAAATTCTTTACAAAAAAATCAATATCTTTCTAGAAATAACGGGATAAAGACCTGACTAAGTGTTTTTTAACGTAAAAACATAAAGTGGACGCCATTGGTCAATCATAAAAAATTCGTACACCATTTTTATTTCCCAGTTTTGCTTTTTTACATTGTCTAAAACTTCTTTAGTTGCAATGTAGTAGTTGTTTGTTTTTACCTTACCATGTTCAATTCTTAATGTTTCTTGCCGTAGCATCTCAAAATACATTATAGCTGCGTGGTCAACATTGCTGTTGTGCAGAATCAATAATTCTTTCCCTTTTGTAATGGAATGAATTTCCTCTACCATGCTTTTTTGTTTTGTTTCCCACATTTTTGCTGTTTTATCGGGGAGAAAATAGAGGTTGAAGAAAATGCGTACGATAAATAAAAGGATTACCACAAAAAGAAAAGAATGTATTCCTTCAAAAACAGATTTTTTGAAGAACAAGAGATACAAAAACAACAAACTGATACCTGAAATAAGACCTATGCTGATTACATCAATTTTAGTTGTTGAATGAATTCGAATAAACCAAAGCATTCCTAATAAAGCAAAAACACTGATATAGCTAAAGATAAAATCAATGATTTTTGAATGAATAAGCTGGTTTTCTTTCGCTTTTTTATAGTAATAGTAAAAAATAAGAAAGCTTAGGGGAATTAACATTATCAGATAACGCGGAATGGTGCTGGGAGAAATCCAGTAAACAATAAGATTTGCAACAAAAAGAAAGAAAAGCAGCAATATTGTTTTTTTCTCTTTAAGGAAAAGAAAGAATTTTTTATGAAAAAAAGCGATAGAAAGCAATGTCCATGGAGCAAAATGGAAAAGCATATCGGGGTGGAATTTAAGAAAATGAAGTATGGAGCGTAATGCGTTGTGTTCTAGCGGTGTTCGGCTGGAAGATTCTGCCCAGAGAGTGGTAAAATATACATCTAAAGAATTGTGTTGTTGGTAAAAATAAAAATATGCGGCAATGAGTGATAAAAAACTAAAAACACCAAGAATATGGGGAATTGAAAACAGTTTTTTCAGTTTTTTTGTAGCAGCTAACAATACAAAAACACTTATTCCTTGAAAGAGTATGGATGGCAATCCTTTCATCAAAACACCCATAGCAGCAAAACTGTAGGATAAAAGAAAAGCTTTCCACCATTTATCGCGTAAAGTTCCATCTAAAAGCCACATAAAACATAAAAAGCAAGTCCAGGAATAAAAAATATCAATCAATCCCAGCATGGAATCCCAAAAAAGAATTCTCCCACAACTTAGAAACATTAGCGCAATGAGTGCAGCCTCTGTTTTCTTAATGTATTTTTTAAAAAAGTAAAAAATGCTAAAAGCAAAGCCATATAAAGAAAGAACAGCGGGTAGGCGCGTGGAAAACTCACTAACACCTAAAAGCTTATAAAAGATAATTAAAATCCAATTATACAGCGGAGGTTTGTTATAGTAAAATTCACCTTTAATTGTTGGTATAATGTAATTTCCGGAGAACATCATTTCCAAGGCAACAATTCCCCTTGTTGGTTCGTCTGAAGTAAAAGGCATTAATCCCAAATGAATAAAAAAAGCCGGCAAACTTAATAGAAATGCTATAGCGATGAGAATCCAAGTTGTTTTGTTTGGCTTTGATATTTTTAGCACGCTTATTTTTTGGTAAAAGTACAATTTTTTGAAAAAAGACAAAAAAAAGAGTGTTCTTTCAACGAACACTCTTTAGTATCATACTATATTTTCTGTTTTATTTTCCGTCGTATCCCCATTTAAGATAAATAGAGCCCCAAGTAAATCCTGCGCCAAAAGCGGCAAGAATAATATTATCTCCTTTTTTTAATTTTGGTTCCCATTCCCAAAGACAAAGCGGAAGTGTAGCAGCTGTTGTGTTGCCAAAATGTTCGATATTTATCATCACTTTTTCTTTTGGGAGTTTCATGCGTTTAGCGGTGGCTTCGATAATGCGCATATTTGCCTGATGAGGTACTAGCCACTGAATGCTCTCTGAAGTATGTCCGTTTCTTTCCATGATTTCCACGGCAACATCAGCCATTTTCGACACAGCCCATTTGAAAACGGGTTGTCCTTCCTGATAAATAAAATGTTCTTTAGCATCAACAGTTTCGTGAGAAGCAGGTTTTACAGAACCTCCAGCTTTTTGGTGTAAGTGAATTCTACCTACGCCATCAGATTGTAAAATCATGTCTTTAACGCCAATATCCTCTGTTGTTGGTTCAAGTAGAACTGCTGCTGCACCGTCGCCAAAAATAGGACAAGTGCTTCTATCAGAATAATCTACAATAGAAGACATTTTTTCCGCACCAACAATAATAACTTTTTTGACTCTTCCACCTTCAATCCATTGAGTTCCATTAGCTAAAGCATATAAAAACCCAGAACAACCAGCATTTATGTCAAAACTAAAGGCGTTTTTTATACCTGCTTTGTCTGAAATAATATTTGCCGTAGCGGGAAATTGCATGTCTGGAGTTACCGTAGCACAAATAACTAAATCTATTTCTTCGGGAGATGTATTTGTTTTTTCCAAGAGTTTTTTAACAGCTCCTGCGCCTAAGTCAGAGCTCCCTTTGCCTTCTCCTTTTAAGATACGTCTTTCTTTAATTCCAATACGGGTCATTATCCACTCATCGCTGGTGTCAACCATTTTGCTGAGCTCGTGATTGTCAAGGATGTAATCCGGCAATTCTGCTGCTACAGCCGTTATTACTGCGTTTATTTTTGACATAGTTTATGATATTAAAAAATTCCGAAACAAAAATCATTTAAAATTGACCGCAATCTTAAAGAATTTTAAGGCTTCGGAACCGATAGAACTGTTAAAAAAAGTTAATAGATTAAATCGTTGTTTCTTTCTCTATCGCCAATTTTCCTTTATAATGACCGCATTCTGAACAAACTCTGTGGTATTGAACAGTTGAACCGCAATTAGGGCATGCCATTACTGTTGGAACTTCTGCTTTATAATGCGTTCTTCTTTTGTCTCTGCGTGTCTTTGATATTTTTCTTTTTGGATGTGCCATTTTACAGCTATTTTAAAATTATGTATTCTTATTCTTTAAGTTTTTTTAATGCCTCCCAGCGAGGATCAATAGTGCTTTGCTCTTTTTCTTTTAGTATTTTTATTGCGTCTTGATTACAATCTTTTTCATTTGCGTGCACCTTTCGCATAGGTAAGGACAAAATGATTTCTTCATAAATCAAATGGGCAATATTGTATTTGCTTTCATCTTCAGTGAGAAAAACAATGTCATCTAAGCCTTCATCTTCTTCGGAAGAATTGCTAAGTATTATTTGTTTGCTTCCCTGAATTTCTTGTTGGTATAAATCCCCACAGCGATCGCACATTAATTCTAAATACCCGCTAAAATCAAAGAGCAAGACCATCAGCCTTTCTTCTTTATCCAGCTCTACTTTAAGTTGAATATCTCCATTTGATATTTCTGAATAATCAAATAATTGAAAGAACTCTTTATTTATTTCAAATTCAAAAAAATGTTTTCCCAATTCAAGACCGGAAAAAGCTATATCGTATTTTCGCAACTCTTTCATCTCCCCACTTAAATTTTGGGCTGCAAATGTAGTGAGATAATTTTGAATAACAAAGAATTGAAAGAAATTTTATTCTTTAAAAAATGGAATAGATGGAATAAAATTTTTAAGATTTATAGTTTTATCATTAGCCCAAGAGTTGGCAAAATTGTTCCACTGCTGTTTTCAACCGCTTTTAGGACATATTCGCTTCCCCCATTAATAGTAATGTAACTTCCATCTGGATTTTTTTCGCGAATAATATAATCTTTGCCATCACTTTGGAAATTATATGCATTTTGAATATCAACATACAGCATTAAAGTCCATTTGTCAAAAAAGAAACTTTTATCAACACGAACATCCAATTGATGAAAAGGCTTGAAACGCTCTGTGTTTAACAACTCAAAATCCAGATAGGCTTGACCGTTGGCGTCCCACGCAAGAACATTTGCTGAGGTTTCTAAGTCATAAGGAGTGTAAGGTAGCCCTCCAACAAAACGCCATTTTATTCCTACACGCCAATTTTTCTGAAAATCTTTGCTGCCGGTAATTGTCAACAAATGTTTGCTGTCCCAGGCTGAGGGAATTAAATCTCCGTTAATATCACTAAATAAACTACGCACATAAGTGTAGGAAGCTAAAAGATTAAAATCCTTAAAATTTACACGATTAAGCACTTCAAAACCAACGGCTTGTCCTTTGCCAATAAAATCCACTGCTGCTGCTCCTGCAACACTGGAATATTCAGCTCCTTGGTTTGCTAAACTTGCTCCTGTTCGCAAATCAATAGGATATTGAAAATAGTCTTTGTAAAAAGCCTCTACAGACAGCAATATTTCTTTGGAAATAAGCTGTTGTATGCCAAGATTATAGTGATTGGCTCCAATGTATTTTGCTGTGTTTTCATTGACCAATACTCCTTGATTATCTCGATAACCCAGAGTGGTATAATTTGGATTTTGGAAATAGCGACCTAAGCCCGCATTTATTTTTGTTTTTTCGGAAAGAGAATAGGATAATGAAAAGCGTGGAGATATTTGATTTAGCAAGTTTTCTGTGGAAGCATTGTAATTGTTGGCATCAAGCCGTAAACCAAGGTTAGCTAATAATCTGTCCCCGAAAAAGTATTTTGATGCTTGCCCGAAAAGACCGTATGAAATAACATCCAAATTGGTTTCATAAGCGAAATTTATCAAGCTATCGTTGATGAAAATTTGCTGAGCAGTTTTGTTATAATATTTGGCATATTCCGCAGATGTACCAAAAAGGTATTTAATTCCTTTATTTCTGAAATTTAACTCATAACGGAATTTATTCTCCGCTTCGGTGGAAAGATAATCAAATGATTTAGCTAAAGATTCGTTGTTGTTCGGATATTTATAAAACTGATTGTTCAGCATATTTCTGCTTAAAATAAAGCTATGCGAACCTTTGTCAAAGAAGTTTTTATACACTAAGCCTGTTGTATAGCTCCATTGGTTGTTTACCGGAATTTGACTCAGAATAAATTCTTGTGCTGCATCAGGATTTTCTATTCCTGTGTTTAACGTAAGTTTATCTAGCGAACCAAGACCAATCAAGGTGATTTGATTATTATTGTCAATACGTGTTTTCACTTTAAATTGATAATCGTTGAATGTAGGTAAAAAGGGAAGTTCTAAAACAGTAAATAGAAATTGTAAATATGATCTTCTAACAGAAAAAATCATAGTTGTTTTTTCTCCAATTGGACCGTCTAAAGTGAAAGCAGCTTCACTTGCACCTAGACTAAACTGGTAATTCATCTTGTCTTTATTTCCATCTTTCAATTTGAAATCCATTACTCCACTTAACGCATTAGATGCGTTTACAGGAAAAGAACCAGAATAAAAATCCACAAATTGGATAAAGTCAGCATTGATAATTCCAACTGGTCCTCCAGAAGCTCCTTGAGTATCAAAATGATTTAAAATTGGAATTTCCACTCCGTCGAGGTAAAAACTGTTTTCACTTGGTCCACCGCCACGGATAATAATGTCATTTCTAAAGGCCGGAGTTGAACCAACGCCAGGAAAAGATTGGATAACTTTGGAAATATCCCTGTTGCTCCCAGGATTGCTTTCAATTTGCTTTGTACCAATGCTTTGCATGGATAAGGGTGCTTCTTGCTTCTTCTCGAAAGGATCGACACTCACTACTACTTGCTGCAATTTTTGAGAAGAAGGCTCTAAACGTATTTCAATAAAAGGAGTATTATTATTGCTGAGCAAGATGTCTGCACTATAAGTTGTTTTATATCCGACAAAAGAAACCCGCAATTTTACATAACCGGGATTTAATCCGGTAATAATAAAATTTCCGTCAAAATCCGTGGTTGAGCCGATTTGTGTTCCTTCCACCAAAACATTAGCAAAAGAAACGGGTTCATTGTTGGAAGCCTCACTCACTTTTCCTTTAAACTGTGCTTTTTGTGAAAAAGCAG
>CAZJZP010000106.1:0-8714 GCA_964550505.1 uncultured Prolixibacteraceae bacterium
TATTGTTTTTTCTCCCTTTGCTAATAGGTAGCAGTGGTAATGCAGGTGCACAATCCGCAACACTGATGATACGTTCTCTTGCCGTTGGTGATGTGGAAATGAAAGACTGGTTTCGCCTTTTGGGAAAAGAAGTGCTGGTTTCCTTATTACTTGGGGTAACCATGGCTCTGGGTGTTAGCCTTATTGCCAGCTTTAGAGCACCAGATATTATTTTGGTTGTTTCTCTTACTATGCTGTTAACGGTTATGGCAGGAAGCTTAATCGGTTTATTGCTGCCTTTTGTTTTTACGAAGTTAAAACTCGACCCTGCAGCAGCTAGTGCTCCTCTTATTACATCTATTGCCGATATCACAGGAGTAACAATCTATTTTTCAATAGCTTCAGTAGTCTTGGGAATTTAATTAATCTAGCTTTTTGTTAAAAGGCTTTGTTTGGGTTTTTCAAAAATCTCCATATTTTCGACTCTGTCGCCATTAATTTCAAAACGCAGCATGGTAATTTGCTTATGTATTCCATATTTTCCTGCAGCGCCAGGATTTAAATGTAAGTGCTTTAGCTTTTTATCATAAATAATTTTCAAAATATGCGAATGTCCAGCAACCACAATATCAGGTCTTAATGCTAAAATACGCTTTCTTACACTAGGAAGATACCTGCCCGGATAACCAGCAATATGCGTCATGTAAACACGCATTTTTTCACACATAAAAATTTGTTCTTTTGGACAATTTGCCATGCGAATATCTTGACCATCAATATTTCCGTAAACAGCAATAATGGATTTTTCTTTCCCTATTTCCTGTGCAATTTTAATATTACCAATATCTCCGGCATGCCAAATCTGCTCACAATCTTTAGTGAAATCATGAAAACTTTCAGGAAGACTGCCGTGAGTGTCAGAAATTAAGCCAATCTTTGTCATTATTAGAGAATAAAATATTTGTTCATCAAATAAAACAAGAATTGTAAACTGAACAAGCTGAAAACAGTGCTGACAAAAATATTGGTGATGGCACGATGTTCATCGTAGCCCATTTCTTTGGCAAGTATCGAGATTACAATCATGCCGGGCATTCCAACTTGAAATATAATTACCTGTAATGCAGTATTTGAAATGCTAATAATTCCGGCTTGCTGAATGTAAGAAAGGAGGAAAAGCATAATGAGTGGAGCAATAATTAATTTATTAAGAATTAAGATGTATGCACTGTAATCTTTAAAGATTTCCTTGATATTTGCTTTTTGTAAAATATAACCGATATACAACATGGAAAGATAAATAGTCGTATGTCCCAATTTTGCCATAGGAAGAATGATTATTTCTGGCAAAGAAAATGGGGACAGCATAAAAATCAGTCCTAAAATAAAAGCGATGGTATTTGGATTAAGCAAAATATTGTTTTTATGCTTGGCTTCTTCCTTGCTTTCTTTCCCTAACATAAAAATCCCAAGAGTCCACATCAAACTGTCATGTGCAATTTGAAAAATACTGGCATACATCAAACCTTCACCTCCAGGGAAAAGAGAGTCGAGGAGGGGAAAGCCCAAAAATACGATATTCCCGAACATTGTTTGTACCTGATGTAGTTTTTTTCGTTGGTTGCTAAGTTTGGTAATTTTGGTAACGAGACTTCCTAAAATATAGAGTAAAAAAACAGAAAAGACACCTGAAATAAATACAATAATTCCGTTGTAAATAAATGTTGTATTCAATGTTTTGTCTGCAAAAGTGGTAAAAATCAGCAGTGGTAGAGTGATTTTCAGTATGATTTTGGTTAGAGAAGAGCTGGAATTTTCATTAAGCACTTTTGCTCGCGCAGCAATAATTCCGATTAAAACCAGTATGCCAAGGATAATAAGTTGTTCGCTGATAATATTCATTTTCTATTTTTTGCAGTTAAAATGTCTTGATATAACTGCGTTTGCGCTTATGTTGTTTGTGTTTATAATTTTTCCAATGGGAAATTGCTTTATCATTGTTTTCAAAAATACCGGTTGTTTCCACTGCTTTCACTCCATTTTCTATCATTTCTTTTTGTAATTCGTTGATTAATAGCGCAGAATAGCCTTTGCCGTGGTATTTTGGATTGACTCCTGTTAATAATAATTCAACTAAATCAGGCTTTTTCAAGGCACGAAAAATCTTATTCACATTTAGCAAATGGATTTTTCCGTTTATTTCTTGCAAGGCTCGGGAAAGGGAAGGTAGAGCAATAATAAAACCAACGACTTCTTTATCCTTGTCTTCAATAATTTTCACAAAACGCGGATTTAATAATTTGAAGTATTTATTACGGTAAAATTCCACCATATCTTCGTCGAATTTTACCATAGAATATAAATCATCAAAAGCCATATTTAATACATCAAAAACTTTTTCCACATAAGGCATTAGCTCTTTGTTATTATTAAAATGAAGCACTTTTAATTGGGATCTTTTGATTATTATATCTGCAAGTTTACTGGCTTTTTCAGGGATTTCCTCAATAAATAATTGAAATTCCAACCAATCAATATCTTTTTCGTAGCCAATGCGTTCGATGTGCTCTTTATAATAAGGTAAATGATAAATAGAACCAACAGCTTGTAATTCATCAAAACCTTCAACTAATAATCCCTGGGAATCTAGGTTTGTAAAACCCAAAGGACCTTGAACGCCAATCATTCCATGTTCTTTCAACCAATTTTCGGCTGTTTCAAAAAGCAAATCAACAACAGCAGCATCATCGATAAATTCCATGCGCGTGAAACGACCATATTTCTTGCCGGTTTTTTCAATATATTTGTGGTTAATTAAAGCCCCAATTCGTCCTACACAATCTCCATTTTTAAGTACAATCCAGAATTTTGCATCGGCAAAACGAAACATCGGATTTTTATCCTTTTGAATTGCTTTGGCTTCATCTTTTTTGAGCGGAGGCACCCAGCAATTATTGTTTTTATACAAACGATAGGGTAAATTTACAAAATCGTGAATATCTTTTTTTGTTTTTACTTCTTGTATTATTAGTTTCATTTTATTTGTTTTTGATAAATCCTAAATTATTCCTCACCTAAAGCGTACCTACACATTTCTTGAATAAAATAAAAGGAACGGTTAGATGGATCAACTTTCTTGAGTTTTAAATTCACTACTCCATTGATGGAATATTCAGTGCGATTGTGCATGTATAACGACATGGAAGATAAATCAAAATACACAACATTATGTACTTCTCCGCCTTGCCATGGTCGTCGGATATCTCTTATATAGTCGATGCTATCTTGATCGATGTTTTCTTCAGAGATAAATACACTCACAATATTGGGCACCTTAAAACGAAAAGCACGTGGAGTTTTGATTTTTGCATTCACTTCCTTGCGGAAAGATTCATGTATTTCTTCTATTTCTTCTTTTTTTAATTTTACCCCAGACTTAGGAATAATCATAAAATAGTGGTCAAACCCCCTGAAAACCCCAGCTTTTGCGTCTTTGTGCAGATAGATTATCTTTTCAATACTGTCTTTCTTAGGATTTTTTGTTTCTTTTTCTTCAAAACCTGCATCAAGAAAGAATGTTTTTGACTTTTCAATAAAAAAATCTTTAGCACTCATTGTTTTTTGTTTTTGCTTGCAAATTTAATCATTTTTTTTATCTGAAATATAGAAAACTGTTCTTAAGCAAAAGAAAAGAGAATAAATAACATCAACTGAGGCAACTGTAAGCTTCTTTTGTATATAAAACATCTTCTTTTGTTTGTTTTATCCAAGATTCTTCTGCTGTTTTAAGATAATCGAATAATTCCTCTTGCTTAAAACCATTGTCAATTGCTTCAAGCAGATAATCATCGCCTAAAAGGATTTCAAGCGCTGTTTTATCCGAACCGTATTCATAACTGCCTTTTCTGATAATATCAATCTTGCTGTTTTTTTGTATGCAGTGAATCATGGCAATTCCCAAACTCAGTGCATGCAGCTTTTCCGAGGAAGTGTGGATTTGAAAACCATTGCATATTTCTCCAGCAAATTTGTGGAATTGTGGTATAAAACGACAGCGGCGTAAATGATATTTCCCTTTCTGAGAAGGAAGGAGATTATCCATATCGCGAATGCAATTATTTATCATTTCCCAATCAAGAAAGGGTGCACCAATCAATTCAAATGGCTTTGTCGTTCCTCTGCCTTCGCTTAAAATAGTTCCTTCAATCAGGCAAGTTCCGCTATATAGTGTTAAAGTGCTGGAAGATGGAAAGTTTGGAGAAGCTTGTATCTGAAAATCGGCAGTTAATTCTGCTGCATCTAAGGGAATAATTTCCAAAGGAAAACGCGCTTTTAAATTGCGGTGAAAGAAATGGCATAATTCGCCAATACTTAATCCATAGCGATGGGGAAGACCCGCAACACCCAAAAAGGAAGCATATTTTTCGTCCAATATTGTTCCTTCCACTTTTCTTCCGCCAGGATTTACTTTGTCGATAACAAATACCTTACAACTCGGCTGCATTTCAGTAATAGCTTGAAAAAGATAATAAATACTACTGACATAAGTGAAATATCTGCAAGAAACATCCTGAATATCAATAATTAAGACGTTGATATCTGCTAGCTGCTCGGCTTTAGGAATAAGACTTTCTGCTCTGCTGCCGTATAGAGAAACAAATTTTGTTTTTGGAAAAATTGCTTGATATTCGCTAAAATTATCTTTTTTTTGCTGATCCTGAAACTCACTGAAAAAGCCGTGCTCAGGGACAAAAACCCGCCTTAGATTGCCGCTTTCTTGCACTATTTCAATAAGGTATTTCCCCGTAGAAAAATCATAAGCACTTTGATTACAAAACACAGCCATAGCGGAATCCTTGATTTCAGGAAAAGAATTAACTAAGAATTTTTGCAGTGATGACGGTGTTTTCATCAGATTTTGTTTTGTTTGAAACTTCCTAAATGATACATTTTTAGTTTAACAAACATAATCATTTTCCGATAATTCTTAGAAAAAACAGATATTTTCTGTTAATTTTGCTTAAAAATTAACCGTGCAGCTATACTTGAGTATAGTTTCGCCAATAGACGTAAGGAAATGCAGAAAAAAACCTTATTTTTTTGCAAAAAATAAATAAATTGATGAAAGAAAATAGCATTAATAATTTTGTAGAATACGCCACAGAAAAATTAGAGCGTATTTATGATGAAAAGGAAGCTAAATCTATTTCGTTGTCATTAATGGCCGACATTTTGGAAATGCAGGAAGCTGAAATTTTTATGTATTATTTTGAACCATTAACATTGGAAAAGGCAGATATTTTCAATACATATTTGGACCGATTAATGCGAAACGAACCTTTACAATATGTGTTAGGAAAAGTAGCATTTGATGATTTGGAACTCATCATTCGTCCGCCTGTTTTGATTCCACGACCGGAAACAGAAGAATTATTCTACAAAACAGCAGCTAAAATCGAAAAACTTTTCAAAAAAGGCGAGGAATTTCATGTTTTAGATATTGGTTGTGGTTCTGCTTGTTTGTCTTTGGCTCTGAAAAAACGCTTTCCTCAAGCTAAACTAACAGCTGTTGATATTGATGAAACAGCAATAGCATTAGCCAAAGAAAATGCAGCAAAATATGACTTAGAAATCCAAGTACAAAAAATGGATATTCTACAGCAAAGTCCTGATGCAGAATTCGATATTATTATCAGTAATCCGCCTTATATCCGTGAAAGCGAAAAAGAATTAATGAAGAAAAATGTCTTGGATTACGAAAGTGAAACTGCCCTTTTTGTCCCAGATAACGATGCCTTATTATTTTACAAAAGGATTGCTTTTTTGGCAGAAAAACTACTAAAAACCAAGGGATTTATTGCATTGGAAATCAATGAAGCACTTGCAGCAGAAACGGCAGCAGTATTTTCTGCAGCTGGATTTAAAAATATTGAAACAAATCAAGATTTTAGGGATAAAGCTCGTTTTCTTTTTGCAGAATATTAAAAAAACTTAAGCAAAATTAAGCTTGGATCTCTTTGTTTTTATTGGCTTTATTTTGATACCATTATAATTTTAGAATCGTTGATTGCCGAAATTCATTATTGCAAAAAGCACGAATAAAATAACTCCCTCTTGCAATTTGTTTTGGTTTTACAAGAAAACTCTTTGTTGCTGTTGTGCTGTTCCTATATACAAGCTCTCCTTTTAAGCTATACATTTCTATTTCCAGCTTTTTTCCATACCAGTTCTCAGGTAAAACAATTTCAAAAGATTCATTAAAAGGATTTGGGAATACATCTAAGTTGTTGTACTCTATTTCTTTTATACTAACGGGATAATTTTCCACATTAAGAATTAGGCGCGAAGGATAATTTGCATTACAATGCACTATGTTGTGTGCAATTAAGGTATCTCCATCAACATACATTTCATCGCCATCGTTCATGTTTGCATTAAATCTAGGATAATTGGAGGAGGAAATATCCAATCGTATTCTATGTCCTGCTAGAAAAGTGTGTGAACAAGGATTCATCTCAATTTCTATCTCATAAATGCTGTCATTTTTCATAAATGTAGTATCTGAAATAGTATATCCATTTCTAAAACGCATTCGTTGAATTCCATCCACTAATAGCATAGAACGATTATCAGGATAAACATCGGTCAATCTAACTGCAAAATCAGTATCCTTTCTATCTGAAGAAACATATAAAATAACTTTAGGATAAGATTGCATTCTAACATCAGAAGATAAGACTGGACTTGTGAAACACAAAATATCATTTCTGCTTTCAACAACTGGGGCTTGATCGAATGGTCCTTGGTCTAGATCTACTCTTAAAGTTGGACCACCTATTGTTGGAGAAGGATTACGAGGGTTGTAATTATATGCGAGTGTATCTGTATTTGACACAGGAATATCGGTAAGTAGTGTTTTATTCTGCTGAAGATATAGGTCTAAGTTCGTAAATCCACTTTCAGGCCAATCAGAGGAATGGTACCATTGATTTTCACCCATTTGATAATAAATATATGTGCTTAGACTGTCATAACTATTTGCATCGCCAAGCAAGTAATAGTTGAAAAACTGCCATGCTAAGCTGTCTTGCCAACCAGCAGCATTGGGAAATGATAATTGCCCTTGATTTGTACTCCCAACATATGCCGTCCCATTTCCACCATGCGCCCAAGGTCCAATAAGCATTTTATGTTTATCTCTAACAGCTAGAGGAGAAGATGTTTTTAATCCTTCGAATATTTCAAACATCATATCAGGATTATGATCGTACCATCCACCTATCATAAGCAAAGGAACTTGAATAGAATCAGGATAATAGCTGTCAGCTTCGGCAAATGCCCATAAAAAACTATAATGATGATTAGCGTACAAATATGCTGACATACCATAACCAAGTGCATCTAATTGCTCAATGTATTCATCTCTTGCACTACCTCCGGGAAAATAAACTTCATAATTAAATTGTGGAGCTGCTACAAGCGGAGCACAGCAAACTAAGTGTGGGGGATTATGTTTTGCTGTTTCAAATTGGATTTTCCCAAGAGCGGAAGGTCCCCACGTTGCCACTTGACTATCGCTCCAGCTTTGATTTGCTATCCATTCCACTGCATCGTATCCATCTTTACCTCTGTCATAATTTCCAGTACATGCAGCAGTAGAACCGTAAAAACATCGCCAGTCAAGAATTACAAATGCAAAAGGACTATTATCTATATCAATTCCTACTAAAGGTAAATTCCATCTATAAAACAATCTATTATAAGGTGTTTGTATTAAGATTGTAGGATATGTTTTTCCTCCGATAGTATCCGGAAGATAAATATCTGTTGCTAATGTTTTACCATCGCGTGTTGGAATGCTATCTACAATTGGTGTTAGTGGTTGAGAAAAGATGCTTATGTTTATTAATAAAAGTATTAAAGTTATTAGTGTTTTCATTTTGGTTAAATTAAAGATATATTCAAAAGTAAAAAAAAAAATGATGCAAGAAATTCTCACACCATTTTTAAATTAATAAAAATTGTTGCTTAAGCGATTTTCTCATTCACAATATTCAAAATTTCGGCTTCTTTTGCTCGGGTTTTGGTCTCAATTTCAGTAGCTTGACTGAGCATCTTTTCTACAAAAGCTGTGTCTTTAAAACCGGCGCAATTGATTTTCACATTAAGATGAGCTCCCATCACTGCTGAACGGATTGCTAATGCACCTACACCAGCATCGCTGACAGAATTTGGGTTTCCGATTTCAGCCATTTTTTGCACTACTTCTAGTGAGTTATAGGCTGTTTGCATGACTTTTAATGGAACTTCAATAGCATATTTGGTAGCGGCAGCAATAGCTTCTTGACGCGTTGCTTTTTCTTCCTCTGTTTTTTTAGGAAGAGAAAAGGCATCCATTATTTTGTTAAATGCATTGGTATCTTCGTCCACCATTTTATTGAGTTCTTCCTGAAAAGTTTTTCCTTTGTTTGCCCATTCAGAGAATTCTTCCCATCTGTCGTCCCAACCACGTTTGTGAGAGGAGAGATTGGCAACCATCGTTGCTAAAGCTACGCCTAATGAACCCATGTAAGCAGAAATAGAACCACCGCCGGGAGCAGGAGATTCTGATGCCGTTTCGTTCATAAAGTCTGTCAGGCTCATATCAACTAATCTCTTATGCTCACTATCCTTTTCCATCACATATTCAATGATTTTTTCTTCTGCTTTAAAAGCATACAATTCATCCAAGCCCA
>CAZJZP010000107.1:0-8575 GCA_964550505.1 uncultured Prolixibacteraceae bacterium
TATGTTTGAGAATTGCAGCTAGGTACAAATATAGAATAAAAAAGTTCAAGAAAAGAGAAACAAATTAATTGAGATATTGCCAAACAACTCTAAAGATAAGTACCACGCCAAAAACGGCTAAAATAAGTCCTACCATTTTATTAATCCATAATTGAATACGTGGACGTAAAATTTTCTTCAACTTACTTCCTATGACAATTTTGATTAAATCAATGCTAAAAATAGTTAAGATTGTTCCAGAAAAGAAAAAGATAACCGTTTGAATAAGTTTTCCTTCTTCAGCTTGGGAAGTAACAACCGTCATAGACATTACCCAAAAAAAGATTAAAAAGGGATTGATGATATTTAAAAAATATCCTTTAAAAAAATTTGATATTATTCCCGGCCCTTTGATTTCAGGTGTTTTATGTTTGTTACTTCTGCGTTTTAGGATGTCTGGTTTTTTTAAATAAGTATAAGTTCCAAAAACGATTAAGACAATTCCTCCGATAATTCCGATAAACAAACTGTATAAATTATTATCCAGATAAGTCATAATACTGGATGCTCCCAAAAAGCATAAAAACACCAAGGAAATATCACTAAAGGCAACACCTATTGCTAAAGCGATAGCAGATTTAAAACCCCGATCAATACTTGTTTGAATAATGGCAAAAAAAGCAGGACCAATAGTAATGGAAACCAACAAGCCTAAAAGAACTCCTTGTATTACAAAATGTATCATTCTGCCAAATTGCTTTTATATTCTTCAATAAAAGATTCCCATTCTGTTAGTTGAGGGTTTCGTAAAACCCTGGGGAATTTATTTTGAGCTCCTTCTTTCCCCAATTTTCGTAAATAATCATAGAAAACACTGGAGGGAAGAATTTCAACATAAACATCTCTGATTGCTTCAAGTCTTTCCACACGATAATCATCGTTTAGCATTTTCAGATACTCGTCAATTTTTTTCCTGGCAATTTCGGTATCAGTGGAATCATCAGTACCGATAAACCATTTATGCGCAAACATGCTTCCATGTTTTACACCGGCAACGGCGAATTCTTTAATATTTATGCCGACATCGTTGGCATATAATTCTACTGCTCGATTCATGTTTTCTACGGAAAGATGTTCTCCACAAATACTTAAAAAATGCTTTGTTCTTCCAGTAATTATCATTTCCTGTTTTTCCAAGGAAGTAAATTTAATAGTATCACCGATTAAATACCTCCATGCTCCGGCACAAGTGGACATGAGCAGTGCGTATTCTTTTCCTTCTTCTACCTTGTCAATCGTCAGTGCCTCGATGTTTTCGCGCATATTTCCTTCGCTATCAAAGTTTTCATCGTTAAAAGGAATAAATTCATAGAAAATGCCATTGTCAAAAACCATTTGCATGGAATTGGTATTTGGTCTGCTTTGGTAAGCAATAAATCCTTCAGAAGCGAGATAAGTTTCAATATAATGAATGGGTCTTCCTAGTAATTTTTCAAAGCCTTTTACATAAGGACCAAAAGCAACACCTCCGTGGCAAAAAACTTCAAGATTAGGCCAAATATCATGAATATTGTTGAGCTGATGCTTTTCAATAATTTTCTCCAATAAAATTTGAAACCAAGCAGGCACTCCAACGATAGCTCCAATGTCCCATTCCGGAGCTTTTTTAATGATTTCGTCCAATTTGGTTTGCCAGTCACGTTCTTTTGATATTCTTTTACCAGGTTTATAGTGGTGTTGAAACCAAAAAGGGATTCTTCCTGTATTAATTCCAGACAAATCTCCTTCATAATAGGTTCCATTATATTGAAGATGTGTGCTGCCTCCCAACATCAATATTCCTTTATTAAAAAAGTTTTTAGGAAGATTAAAA
Source organism: uncultured Prolixibacteraceae bacterium (assembly GCA_964550505.1). Lineage (GTDB taxonomy): Bacteria > Bacteroidota > Bacteroidia > Bacteroidales > CAZJZP01 > CAZJZP01. Next base: position 1,853 of record CAZJZP010000107.1, read on the forward strand.
TTAACAAGAGAAACCAATTGTCGTACACTGGTTTTGCGAATAGCCTTAATCATATCAGCGGTTACAGGTATGTGTTTACTCGCAGATTCAGAAGTTCCTGAACTCAATGCAAAGTATTTTACTCTTCCCGGCCAGCTAACATAAGACTCTCCGTTTAGATTCCTGAACCACCAATCCCGATACATTGTTTTGTAGTAATAATGAGGAATTCTCTTTTGGAACTTTTCAATAGGGTCTTTTGTTTTAAGCATTTCAGAAAAACCATACTTTTCTCCAAAAGAAGTTAGTTGTGCTTTGCGTAAGAGTTTTTTTAAAGTTTTTCTTTGAGCAACAAGAGGATTTACTTGCCTTTTTTCAGAAGGTAATTTGCTTTTTAATTCAATAGCAGTCTTAATAATCGTTCCTAATAATGGCATTGGCAAAAGATATATAAATTATTGTCAAAAATATAAAATATTATTAAAACGCTAATTATTCTTTTGACATATTTATAAAAAAGAAATGATATGAACAAAAAAACAGAGAAAGAAAAGTTTTCAATCTCTGTTTTCGTACCCGGGGCCGGGATCGAACCGGCACGTCCTAATGGACATTGGATTTTAAGTCCAACGCGTCTACCAATTCCGCCACCTGGGCTTTTTTAAGAAAAAATCCCGTTACCAAAAGTAATCGGGACTTGAGCGAAAAACGGGACTCGAACCCGCGACCCCGACCTTGGCAAGGTCGTGCTCTACCAACTGAGCTATTTTCGCAAAAGGACTGCAAAGATAATAAAATTTGTAAAAAACAAAAAAAATATGTTTATTTTCCACTTAATATTTTTTTTATCTCGTTCAGTTTCATTAGTGCTTCTACGGGAGTAAGGGTGTTAATGTCGGTATTCAGTATGTCTTCTTTTATTTGTTCAATAACAGGATCGTCGAGTTGAATAAAACTAAGTTGGATGTCTTGTTCTACTATTTTTTTGCTGTTGCTTAATTCTTTTTTGCTGTGTGCTTCTTCTAATTGACGGAGAATAACTTTACTTCTGTCAATAATCAAAGAGGGAATACCAGCCATTTTTGCCACGTGAATACCAAAGCTATGCGCAGTTCCTCCAGAGACTAATTTGCGAAGAAAAATCACTTGATTATCAATTTCTTTCACAGAAACATGGAAGTTTTTGATACGCGGAAAAAGCACATTCATTTCATTCAATTCATGGTAATGTGTCGCAAATAGTGTTTTTGCTTTGTAGAGCGGATGTTCGTGAAGGTATTCGCAAATAGCCCAAGCAATGGAAATACCATCGTATGTGCTTGTTCCTCTGCCTATTTCGTCCATTAAAATAAGGCTTCTTTCGGAAAGATTGTTTAGAATACTCGCCGTTTCATTCATTTCCACCATAAAGGTGGATTCACCTGAAGAAATGTTATCTGAAGCACCCACGCGGGAGAATATTTTATCTACAACGCCTATTCTTGCTGACTTTGCAGGAACATAAGAGCCAATTTGTGCAAGCAGACAAATAAGAGCCGTTTGTCGTAAAAAAGCTGATTTCCCAGACATATTTGGTCCAGTAATCATTAATAATTGTTGTTGTTGGTTGTCAAGATACACGTCGTTGGGCACATAATCTTCATCGTGTCCCAATTGTTGTTCAATAACCGGATGTCGCCCGTTTTGAATATCAATAATTAAGCTGTTGTCTATTTCAGGACGTATATATTTATTGCGCCTAGCGATAAGAGCAAAATTTAACAAACAATCCAGTTGTCCTAAAACAATCGCGTTTTCCTGTATTTGTATAACAAAGGCAGACGCTTCAATGAGCAAGTTCTGATATATTTCGATTTCCAACTGAAGAATTTTATCTTCAGCGCTTATAACCTTTTCTTCATACTCTTTAAGTTCTTCGGTTATATATCTTTCTGCATTTGTAAGTGTTTGTTTTCTATGCCAACTGTCTGGAACCTTGTCTTTGTGGGTATTAGTAACTTCTAAATAATACCCAAACACATTATTATAACCGACTTTTAAAGAAGGGATGCCTGTTTTTTCACTTTCTCTTTTTTGAATTTGTGCAATATAATCTTTTCCTGAAAAAGCAATTTTTCTTAATTCGTCTAGTTCTTCTGAGATATTTTCAGCAATTAGGTTACCCTTGTTAAGAATTGCGGGAGCTTCTTCCTTAATCGTTTTCTTAATTTTATCACGGATATTTTCACAGAGATTAATCCTATCAGTAAAATGTTTCAGAGAGGGATTGTCTATTTGCTCCAGACTGTTTTTTATGTCTTCTAATAATTGTAAGGCCCTTGCAATATGCAGAAATTCTCGTGGATTTATTTTCCCGATAGCTATTTTGGACGCCAAGCGTTCCAAATCCCCAATATCTGGAAGCTTTTTTTCCAGCACATTACGAAGCTTTGTTTCTTCTATTAAGGCATTTACGTTCTCGTGTCGTTGAATGATGGCATTCTTTTCTTTCAAAGGCAGCACTATCCACCGCTTGAGTAAGCGTGAACCCATCGGAGTGAGCGTATTGTCTATTACTTGAAGCAAACTGATTCCACTTTCATTTGCAGAATGTATTAATTCTAAATTTTTAATCGTAAATTTATCTAACCAAACATATTTTTCTTGTTCTATGCGTGAAACACTGCAAATATGGCCGAGTTTGTCGTGATGTGTCTCTGCCAAATAATGCAAAGCTGCTCCGGCAGCAATTACTCCTCTTTGCATTTCCTCAATGCCAAATCCCTTAAGCGAAGCAGTTCCAAATTGTTTGTTTAACAAATCAATGGCAAAATCAGTACTAAAAACCCAGTCTTCAAAATAATTTATGTAATAGTCTTTCCCAAAAAAAGCTTCAAAGTCTTGTTTTTTGTTTTTTTGAAGAATAATTTCGCTTGGTTTAAAGCCTTGAATAAGCTTATCAATATAATCATTTTTCCCTTCGGCAACAAAAAATTCTCCAGTAGAAATGTCTAAAAATGAAATACCGGAGATTTTTTCTTGAAGATGAATAGCTGCTAAAAAATTATTTGATTTTTTTTCTAAAACATTGTCATTGTAAGAAACCCCAGGAGTAACAAGCTCAGTAACACCACGCTTTACAATCTTTTTTGTAAGTTTTGGGTCTTCAAGCTGATCGCAAATAGCTACTCGATGACCAGCTCTCACTAGTTTTGGAAGATAAGTGTCCAATGCATGATAAGGAAATCCTGCCAAATCAATATAAGAAGCTGAACCATTGGCACGTTTTGTTAAAACAATGTCAAGAATTTTAGCCGTTTTTTTGGCATCTTCTCCAAAAGTTTCATAAAAATCACCCACCCTAAATAACAAAAGTGCATCGGGATACTTGCTTTTAATAGCATTGTATTGCTTCATTAAAGGTGTTTCTGCTATGGTGTTTTTCTTTGCATGCATATTGTACAAAAATAATATTTTTTTAGTGTTTTACTATATTTTTTACCTTTGCTCTTATAATAATCTTTTTGTAAAACACTAAACCCGCAATGAACGAAAACAGAAAAAAAACCATGCAGGAGTTACAACGACTGAATTTGGCAGAATACAAATCAGCTTCAAAAGTCCCTGTTGTTTTGGTTTTAGACAATATTCGCAGTTTACATAATGTGGGTTCTGCTTTTAGAACAGCCGACGCTTTTCGTATTGAAAAAATTATTCTTGTAGGAATTACTGCCAAACCTCCACACCGAGAGATTCAAAAAACGGCATTAGGAGCAACAGAATCCGTGGATTGGGAGCATGTAAAAGAGGCAAGAGAGACAATAATTGCACTAAAAAACAAAAAATACAGCATTATTGCAGTTGAACAATGCCAAGACAGTATTCCTTTAAACAAATACAAACTAAAAGACCAAGAAAACATGGTTTTGATTTTTGGTAATGAAGTAGAAGGTGTTACACAAGAATTACTAGATATTTCAGATTTGCGATTAGAAATACCACAAATCGGCACAAAACACTCTTTTAACATTTCTGTTAGCATTGGTATCGTTTTTTGGCATCTTTTAGCAAAAAAAATCAAGCATTTTTTAAAATAAGACAACCGCTCTAAATGGCTGTATATCAGCTTAATAAAGCGGAAGCTTTTTTTTTGGCATTAAAAAAAATACATATATTCTTTTAATATCAAATTTAGTTCTTATATTTGTGAGCAAAAAAATAACTAAAAATGAAAATAAAATCGGTTATGAAAAAAACACTTAAAATTTTAATTGCAGCAGTAGTTGTTGCTACTATGTTTACTGGTTGCGGCCTTTCGAAAATGGTAAAAAAATACGACGAGGTAAAATACGATGTTACCCCCGAAGTATTACAAACACATGGAAGAAAAGTTGCTGTTACCGTTAAAGGTTCTTTCCCTGAGAAATATTTCCATCCCAAAGCGGTTGTGGAATTTACTCCTGTGTTAAAATGGGACGGTGGTTCTGTTAAACTAAAAACACAAAAGATTCAGGGTGAAAAAGTAGAAGGTGACGGCGTTGTTATTAGCAAAAAAACTGGAGGTTCTTTTACTTTCTCGGATGTTGTTGATTACAAACCAGAAATGAACGCTTCTGAACTTGTTGTTGAATGTATGGCAACCAAAGGAAACAAAACAGTTAGCCTTGGTGAAGTTAAACTTGCTGATGGAGTTATTTACACTTCTGAAAGAGTTGCAAAATCAGAAGATATTTCTTTAGCAGCTCATGGTTATGAAAAAGAAGTAATCATTAAAAAAGCTGCAAATTTATACTTTGCGTATAATATGTCTAACTACAACACTTCTCTTGCTCTTAACAGAGCAGAAGAAACAAAAGCTAAAATCCAAGAATTAGAAGACTTTATTGCTCAAAATTGGAAAATTAAAAGCATAGATATTAATGCTTGGGCTTCACCTGAAGGAGAAGAATCTTATAATGCAGAACTTTCTCAAGATCGTGCTAATACTGGTGAAAAATACATTAATGATTATTTCAAAAACTACTACAGAAAACTTGCCAGAGAAAGAAAGAAAAAAGTAGAAGAAGTAGAGCAAGAATTAAACATTAATACTGTTGCTAAAGGCGAAGACTTTGACGGATTTATGTCTGCAATGCAAAGCTCTTCCATTCCTGAAAAGCAAACTATCATTAATGTAATTAAAAACCAACCAGAAAAATCAGCTCGTGAGCAGGAAATCAAAAACATGACTGTGATTTATGCTGAGGTTGAAGCTATTCTTGAAGTATTACGTAGAGCAGAAATTGTTATCAGTTGTTTTGAACCAAAACGTACTGACGAAAACATAGCTATGCTTTCTACCACTAATCCTGATTCATTAAAAGTAGAAGAATTATTATATGCTGCTACTTTAACGAATGACATGGAAACAAAATGTAAGATTTACAAATCTTGTACTGAAATCTATTCTGACAATTGGAGAGGATACAATAATGCAGGATACATTCTTCTTAAACAAGGAAAACTTGCCGAAGCAAAAACATATATTGAAAAAGCTCAAAACTTAGCTCCTAACCAAGGAGAAGTATTAAATAACCTTGGAGTTATTGCTTCTTGGGAAGAAGACTTTGACAAAGCAAAAACATATTATGAGTCTGCTCAAGGACAAGGAATCACTGTTAATTATAACTTAGGAATCCTTAAAATTAGAGAAGGAGATTATGCTGGAGCAATTAGTTTATTCTCCGCTAAATCTTGCGACTATAACTTAGCCTTAGCACAATTATTAAGTGATGGTGTTGATGCTGCTGTTAAAACATTAGAATGCTGCAAAGAAAAAACTGCTGCTGTTCATTATCTAATGGCTGTTGCAGGTGCAAGAAAATCTAATCTTACTATGATGACAGACAACTTAAAGAAAGCTTGTCAACTTGATGCTGCTTACAAAGCACAAGCTAAAGAAGACAGAGAATTCTTAAAGTATTTTGACAATGCAGATTTCCAAAATGCAATCAAATAAGCTAGTATAGTTTATATCTATAATAAAAAGAGGTGCAAGAAATTGTGCCTCTTTTTTTTAAAGAATAATTCTATGAATAATAAAGCCTTTTTCTTAATAATACTTTGTTCGCTATCTCTTATTTACGCTTGTAATAAGCAAAAAGAAATAAGCAAAGAATATCCTCAAGTAAACAGCAAAGAGCAAATTGATGCCGTATTAAGTAGCTTTACCCCAGTAGATTATGATAGCATCGATGATTGGTATATAGAACTAAGCGGATATACCAATTACTACAGAAATACAATTAGAACCAAGCAAATTTTAAAAATCTATAAAAAGGACATCGAAAAAAATCTGGTAAGCGATATTCCAATTTCAAACTTTTTATCCAAAGGTGATGATTACAAACTATTAATAAACAATCTTATTCCTTATACTTATCTGATTATTGACAAAAGAATCTTATATAAAACCCTTGATTTACAGCAATCCTTAGAAAAAAAAGGATATAAACCAAAAGCCTTTTTTTTAAGAGACGGACATCGTAATCCCAGCTGGAATGAGAAAAGAGGTGGCGCCAAAAACAGCAGACATATTTATGGAGAAGCAGTTGACATTATAGTTGGAGATATTGATGGCAACGGTAAAATGGAAAAAAAGGACAAAGAAATAATCATTCAAATACTCGAAGAAGAAATTATCAAGAACGAAGGTGGAATAGGAAAATATCCTGAATCCAAAGTGGTACATTACGATATCAGAGGATATAGATCTCGATGGGATTA
>CAZJZP010000108.1:0-8459 GCA_964550505.1 uncultured Prolixibacteraceae bacterium
CTGATAATAATGTTTGGGATGCTGTTAATTATAAGTATTATGATTCAAATATCTCAAGTAGTGATTCCGCTTATGCTCATTGTGTTACTATCGTTGGATGGGATAATTCCTACACATTTCCTGGGGCTCCTTCAACAGGTGGTTGGATAATTAAAGATTCTTATGGAACATCTTGGGCTAATAATGGCTATTTTTATTGTTCCTATTATGATGCAGGAATTTTAGGTGAAACAGTTGTTTTTCCATCACTTAGGACACCGCCAGCAGCACCAAATTCATCAAATGTTTATGCACACGATGAATTGGGATGGGTTGGTAATTATGGATTTTCATCTAATGAAGCTTATGCTATCGTAAAATATACGATTCTTCCTTATCAAGCATCTTTTTTACCGCAAAAAATTCAACGTATTGGCACATACGCTGTTGATGATAATATGACAATTGATATTGAAGTATATCAATCCTTTAATGCGAATGTATTATCCAATTTGCTTTATCAGGGAAGTATTAATTGTCCCAATAAAGGCTTTTATACAATGGATTTGAACTTGAAAGCGGATACGGTTAATTCCGATATTTATATCAAAGTAAAATACACGGCTAATAATGCCATGCAAGAACCAATGCCGATAGAATTTTCTGAAGCAGGCCATACTTCAAATAATTTTAGTGCATCTTTAAATAGCTGTTGGATTAGTTCCACTGGAACGAATTGGATACAAACAGGACAATCAACAAGCTATAATTTTGACCCTTGTATAAAAATGTACACAGAACAATCAGTGATTGCAGTTATAGATGCAAATTATCAGCAACAAGCTTGTATAGGTGATGTGTTGGAATTAGATGACCAAAGTTTATATGCTAAGGATAGTAGTTTGTGGATAATAAATGGACAGACTTTCCCAAATCAGCCTTCTGTTCATTATCCATTAACAATTACTGGAAATATTGATGCAAAACTAATTGTTTGGTATGGCAGCCATATTGATACAGCGCAGCATTCAATAATGGTGAATCCTTTTCCAGATGCAAGCATTACTCAGAATGGAAGTACGCTAACAGCAAATCAAAATAATGCCACTTACCAATGGTATCATTGTGATAGTTTATACACAATAATTGCTGGCGAAACATCGCAAAGCTATACTCCAAGTAATAATGGGAAATACGCCGTTTTAGTTACAAAAGATTCTTGCAGCTTAATGTCCAATTGCATAGAAATAAATAATCTCTTTGTGGGAAAGTCTGATGCCAATTCAATAATCCTATATCCAAACCCAGCTACAGATGATTTTGTCATAGATTTAGGAAAAACATATGATAGAATAGAGTTTCGCATATCTAACGAATTAGGACAAGAAGTTTTTACGAAAACATATTATACTATTTCAAAGCTGGAAGACATAACTATTCAGGGAGAAGCAGGATTGTACATTATTCAAATTAATACTAATACAAATTATATTGCTACACTTAAGCTGATAAAACAATAAAAAGAGGAGTTTTTACCATACTGTTTTTAGAATAATAGCTAGTATCTTGATTTTTTTTGAAAATACTTTGTTTCTTTTATGAAAAAGTGTAATTTTGCACACTCAAATTTAAAAAGAAGAGAAAGATGAAGAAAGACATACATCCAAAAGATTACAGATTAGTTGTCTATAAAGACATGTCTAATGATTATGCATTCATAACAAAATCAACTACTCAAACAAAAGATACAATTAAATGGGAAGACGGAAAAGAATATCCTCTAATAAAATTAGAGATTTCAAACACTTCTCATCCTTTCTTTACAGGTAAGATGAAATTGGTTGACACTGCTGGTCGTGTTGATAAGTTTAAAAACAGATATAAAAATCTTGCTAAGCCAACCCCTGCAGCAGCTCCAACTCCTGAAAAGGAAGAGTCTAAGGAAGTTGAGAAAGAAGAACCAAAATCCGAATAAATTAAAGAATAATAAAAATAGTATTAATCCCGTTCATTGTGAACGGGATTTTTTTGTAATTTAGAGCACCAAAAACAGCCAAAAAACACATAAAATGAATAGAAATATAATATTATTTGATGATAAAGCTGCTTTTTCACTTTTACCATTGACTTATGCTAAGCCAGTAGCAGAAATACGTATGGGAATTCTTAGTTTTAAGGAAAGGTGGCAATTCTTTACAGAGCAATCAATTTCCTATTTAACACAAGATTATCTCAGAGAAAAGTATGTTTTTTCTGAAGAAAAATCTGCTTGTTATATCAATGCTGCTCTTGTGGTGAACGAAGAAAATTTTAAAGAAATTGAAGATTTAGCAGAAGGAGAATCTTTGTTTGATAATAACAAAAGACTAATAGCCTTTATTCCCAACGAAATAAAAGCTTATGATTTAGAGGAAATCCAAGACATAGCTTTATCCTTAAAACAAAAAACATCGCTGTTTTCTAATATGCTATTAACAAATCCATGGGAAATCTTTTTGTGGAATGATAAGCTTATTAAATCTGATTTTGAACTGCTAACTAAAAATAGAAAATCCGAAATATTAGCAAAAACCAATACAGTATATGGGAAATATCCTGTTTTTTTGGAAGAAGGAGCTAGCGCAAATGCAAGTGTTTTCAATACCGAAAAAGGACCAATATATATTGGTAAGAATGCGGAGATTATGGAAGGCTGTTTAATTCGAGGACCTTTTGCTATGGGCGAAAATGCTGTGCTAAAAATGAATGCAAAATTTATGGTGCAACGACTTTAGGACCTGGTTGTAAAGTTGGAGGAGAGGTAAATAACAGCGTTTTTATGGCCAATTCCAATAAAGCCCACGACGGTTTTTTAGGAAATGCTGTTATTGGAGAATGGTGTAATTTGGGCGCTGACACCAATAACTCTAATTTGAAAAACACTTATGAAGAAGTGAAATTATGGTCCTATGTAGAAGAAAAATTCGTGAAAACAGGACAGCAATTTTGTGGCTTAATTATGGGAGATCATTCTAAATCGTCCATAAATACCATGTTTAACACCGGAACGGTAGTGGGATTCTCTTCTAATCTTTTTGGTTCTGGCTTCCATCGTAATTTTGTTCCATCCTTTTCTTGGGGTGGTCATAGCAAATATTCCGCCTATCAATTTGACAAAGCTATAAAAACGGCAAAACTCGTGCTTCAAAGAAGAAGTTTGGAGTTTACCGAAGTCGATGAAAAAATATTTGTAGAAATCTTTAAGAAATCAGCAGAATATAGAACCTTTTAGGTTTTGGTACGTTTATTGACTATATAGAAATCCCCAAAAAAAATATGGGATTACTGACATAATGACATAAAACGAGAGATATGGATAGTTTATTTGATTTTGAAGATATTCTTTTTGATAACATACAAGATAAGAAAGCTGAAATAATACCTATTTTTTCTGAGGAAGATGAGGATAAAATAAATAAGGAGAAAATTCCAGATATTTTACCAATACTACCTTTAAGAAATACTGTCTTGTTTCCTGGAGTGATTATTCCTATTACTGTTGGAAGGGAGAAATCAGTACGATTAATTAAAGAGATTGAAAAAGGAAACAAACGCTTAGGAGTTGTTGCACAGAAAGATCCGGATATTGATGAGCCGGAAGCTAAAGATTTACATCAATTAGGAACCCTTGCTCATATTGTGAAATTATTAGAAATGCCTGACGGCAATACTACTGCAATTATTCAAGGAAAACGAAAGTTTTTATTGGAAGAAATTGTGCAGCAAGAACCCTATTTCAAAGCCATTGTTCGTCCTTATGACGCTGCTACTAAAGTGGACTTTTCTTCTCGTGAAATTGTTGCTCTCATAGACACCATTAGAGAAATGTCCTTAAAAATTATCAAAAGTTCTTCTAATATTCCTTCAGAAGCAGCTTTTGCTATTAAAAACATGAGTAGTCCTGTTTTCTTCCTCAATTTTGTTTCTTCCAATCTGAACATTGATGTAAACGAGAAACAAGCCTTATTGGAAATTACAGATTTTGAAAAGCAAGCTAAAGAAGTAGTACAATATTTATCCAAAGAATTACAGCTTGTTGAGATAAAGAATCAAATACAAAACAAAGTTAAGGTTGATTTAGACAAACAACAAAGAGATTATTTACTGAATCAACAACTGAAAACCATACAAGAAGAACTTGGAGGAAATCCCAGCGAGCAAGAAATCAATGATTTATTAGCCAAATCCAAGAAGAAAAAATGGACAAAAGAGGTCGGTGAAGCTTTTGATAAGGAAATGAAAAAGTTGCAAAGGATGAATCCTTCTGCGGCTGAGTATTCTATTCAAATGAATTACCTTGAAACTTTAGTTAATCTACCTTGGGGTGAACACTCAAAAGATAATTTAGATTTAGATCATGCCCAAAAAATTCTGGATAGGGATCATTTTGGCTTGGAAAAAGTTAAAGAACGCATTATTGAACACCTTGCTGTTGTTAAGTTGAAAAATAATCTAAAATCCCCAATTCTATGTTTGGTAGGACCTCCGGGAGTTGGAAAAACTTCTTTGGGTCGTTCTGTAGCGGAAGCCATTGGAAGAAAATACATCCGTATGTCGCTTGGTGGCGTTCGTGATGAAGCCGAACTCAGAGGACACCGTAAAACATATATTGGAGCTATGCCAGGTAGAATTATTCAAAGTTTGGTAAAAGTAAAAACATCCAATCCTGTTTTTGTTTTGGATGAAATTGATAAGGTAAGCGGAAATAATATTAATGGAGATCCTCAGGCTGCATTATTAGAAATTCTTGATCCTGAGCAAAATACTACTTTCTATGATAATTTCTTAGAGATGGAATATGATTTGTCCAAAATCATGTTTATTGCAACGGCTAATACCTTAAACACTATTCATCCGGCCTTGAGAGATCGAATGGAAGTGATTGATATTAGTGGTTATTTGTTGGAAGAAAAAGTAGAGATAGCAAAACGACATTTACTTCCAAAACAATTGAAAGAGCACGGAGTTAAGCTGAAGCAATTAAATTTCACTAAAAAGATTATAGAGAAATTGATTTCGTCTTATACCAGAGAATCAGGTGTTCGTTCATTAGAAAAAACCATCGCTAAAATAATCCGTAATAGAGCAAAATTTATTGCGATGAAACAGGATTTTGAGAAAAATATAACTGAAAAAGATTTGCAAGAAATTCTCGGATCAGAACAATTCCATAGAGATAAGGCGCATAGCAATGAAGATGCTGGTATTGTTACCGGTTTAGCTTGGACTGCAGTTGGCGGAGAAATCCTCTTTATTGAAGCTAGTTTGTCAAGAGGAAAAGGAAATTTAAGTTTGACAGGAAATCTGGGAGATGTGATGAAAGAATCAGCCACAATTGCTTATGAATATCTTAAAGCTCATGCTGAAATATTAGGAATTCCTGATGAAGTTTTTCCAAAATGGAATGTGCATATTCATGTTCCTGAAGGAGCTACTCCAAAAGATGGCCCTTCTGCTGGAATTACCATGTTTATGGCATTAGCCAGTATTTTTACCCAAAGAAAAATAAAAGCTGATTTAGCTATGACAGGTGAAATTACCTTAAGAGGTAAGGTGCTACCCGTTGGAGGAATTAAAGAGAAAATCCTCGCTGCTAAAAGAGCAAAAATCAAACATATTGTGCTTTCATCTGAAAACCAAAATAATGTTGAAGAAATTAGCGAAAAATATACCAAAGGCTTGACTTTCCATTACGTCGATACCATGATTGATGTGGTTAAAGTTGCTTTGCTCAACACCAAAGTAGCAAATCCTAAACGCATAGAATAGTTTTTGCTTTTCAATCGCTTTCTTTTTTAATCCGTGGTGAAAATCATCTAATCAGCATCAAGCTTTTTAATTGATATCCAGCTTGATAAATTTGGATTTTTGTCTTTTGTATTCTGGCATAACATCACCAAATTTTCCTCCAATAAATGAAGGATCAGCGATGTAATATTTATTTTTATCCAACTTATAGTATGTTCCATTAAGCTTTTCATTAATAGCCACAGCTACAGCAATATGATTTTTGTATTCCACTCCAACAATGTTGTATGTTGTTAAATAATGAACTAGATGCGCAAAAAAGATAGAACGGTCTTCACAATCAGAATAGCTATAATGCAAAAATTCTTCGGCAAAAAGATTGCGTTCCTCTTTGAAGTATTTTTGGTCGAGTTTATATTCAAAACTTTGGTGCATTAAGGCAAGTAAGAAATTAATTGTTTCTATTTCACCCATTTCGTTACAGATTGCTTTGAAGTTTTCTATAATGGAAGCCTTTGATATGGAATCCATTGGAGCATCAAATTTTGACTTGATAATAATGCGTGGATAATCATTATAAAAATCCACCAGATTCATATTGTATTTCAGCTTTCCAGAATATGCTTTGTTTTTATAATTAAAGGCGTAATCTCGGCTTTTTATATCAGGAGGAAAACAAGGAGCGACACTGATATCCATTTCCATTTTCGTATTATTGTTTTCTTTGAAAAAATAGAAATTCAGAGGAGGGATTCTACGAAATTTCTCATGGTATAAAATGGAATAAGTCTTGTTTTTTACTTGATAATAAGGCGTTTCGTATAAATCTCTGCTTGTTGTTGACAATAAATATAGCTGAGAAGAAGTGTAGCCGATAATAACATCCAAGCCTTTTTTATTTAATAGGTAAGCGATAAATCCATAAGAACTATTAGCATCTTTTGCGTAGATTTTTTGGGCTAAAGTGTATAGCATTAAATAATAGCCAACATCATTTAAACAGAGAGATTTACTGTATTTATCAAGGCTGATTATTAAATCTGAAAGTGGAATTTTTTCTAGTTCTTTTGTAAAATTTCTGACTTTAGCATCTGAAATTTTTCCACTTGCTATTTTGGGGAGTTCTGTAGCTATTTCAAACTGTAATTTTTTACCATAAAAATCAATTTCCATGTTTTCTGCTTTAGAATAGAACGTGTTAGTGCAGAATAGAAAAATAAAAATTGCTGGTAATGCAGTATATTTGAGCATACGAATTGTTTTGTTTTACACAACATAATTTATGCCATACTGTGGCGTTTCAATAGTAATTTGAAAATATTTTTTAGATTTATTATCTTCGTACCAAACTTCGGATATGTATGCAATATAAAAAAATCATTCTTCTTCTAGTCGTTATTCTAAATACTTATGTAATGCTGTCAGCACAATCTTTGCAAGAGAAATATGCACATTACAGAGAACGCTTAGATTATTTTGTCGTTCCTGGATTGGAAGAAGGACAGTCCTTGGTGGCAGCAGGGCGTTTGATTTCCATTACTAAAGATAAGGAACATCTTACGTTTTCTGATCAAGCCACGCACTTAGGTTATTATCTCGGTGTTTTATCTACAGAAATATTTATTAAAGAGAGAAGACAAGAAGAGTATTCTTCCACATTATTGGAATTGTATTATGCAATGGAAGCTTATCGACGTTTGGATGAAAGCGAATCAAAACTGCAATGGAGCGGCAAGGATTTCCCCGATACTTTAGACGGCTTGTTTTTACGGATGGATGTGCCTGAAGATTTTATTTCAAGCTACAATAAAAAGCTGAATAAAGGACTTAAAGACAAGCTAAACATTATTAATACTGACGCAGAAAAATATGCTATTGGCAGTATGAATTGGGTTAGTTCTAACCGACGTGCCCTTGATGAACACTTGGATATTATGAGTCAAGATCAAGCAATAGGAATTTTGATGGGATTTGCAATAGTGAAAAAAGCCATGCCCGACAAAGCTTTTCATATCAAAGATGTAAATGGAAAAACGGTATGTGATTCCTATAATTTTCATCGTAAAGCGATATCCTATGCTTCTTTAATTATTGAATATATTGCAAAAGATAAATGGATTATCAAAACTCCAGCAGGAGAAGATGTTCCTGCGCGCAGGGGAGGTGATACTCGCTCTTTTTCTAAAGGATTCAGAAAAGTTTATACCTATTTTAATGATAAAGAGTTAGAAACGGATAATCGCTTGAATATTTTTTTGCATGGTTTTGGAGATGATAATATAAAAATGTCTTGTGTGTTAATGGCAATTGGCGATTTTAAAAATGAACGAAAATTATACAAAAAAGCAAAAAAATATAATTGGCAAGGCTTCTATCTAATGCTTTGGGAATTTTTACATAATAAAGAATCTCGATTTGATTATACAGAACAGATAGAGTCTCAGCTAAATGCAGCTCCCGAAACTGGACCTTTTTTTTATGGAGTGGATAAAAATAATGAAAATATCCGCTATACTCCACATTACTATTTCCCGAATGCCAGAGGCTGGGCAGCAAGTATCAAATGGGAGAAAGATGATCATAAGCAAATATTTGGAGATAATATGTTGCTTTCCATTGGTAGTTTTAATGGATTGGATTATATGCTTGCCTATAACTTGTACCTGATAAGAACACAGTACCAATAGTTTATT
>CAZJZP010000109.1:0-8454 GCA_964550505.1 uncultured Prolixibacteraceae bacterium
CCCACGCAAAACCCCTACAAAACAACTAAAACAGCCGATTGTTGATAAGTTTTTTTTGTAGAATTGCGGAGAAACTGATGGTTAGTAATAACCTACTATATAAAACGCAGAAATATAGTATGTTAAGAAAACAATGTTTTACATTGCTCCACTTGGTAAATTACCGTAGGGTTCATTCTACGAGTTCATATTCATGAGACACCTCGAAGTGCTCCCCATTTTCCATATCTAAAGATAGCAAGAATGCAAATTTACCGGGTTCGAAATCATCCTTTGGAAGTGAAAATTCAAAGACATTTTGATTCCAATCTATTCTATGAAAGTCGCCATGCCCTTCAAGTACATCATTAAATAAACTAATCGTAAATTTCAATGAGCCATTAGGGGACCAATAATTCCCATCAAATAGTATTGCTTTCCCTGAACCAACTCCATTGATATATAAAAGAGTATTAATCGTACTGTCTGAGTATTGAAGGTCAAACCTTAAACTAGCGATTTTGTTATACTCAACATTTTCTAAACCTAGACATGAATAAGAATTTGTGTCCAGTTTACAAAAATGAAAATCTAATTTAAAGAGATATTTCTGTCCAAAAACAATACTATCTGTAGTAACCGGAATAATAGTATCCCCTGTTTCATTTATTTCCATATTAAAAAAAGTGAAATCAGTTCCAGATATTCTGTATTTGTCGCAATTTCCAAAGTTGCATGAAGTCATTGTTGCAATAACTAGCAATAAAAAGAAAGCAGCGATTCTCTTTTTTATTTTCATAAGCCTTATTCTTTAGACTTTGCTTTAGCTCCTACAGGAGAATTTCCAGTATTAATAATAAACCACCCGGTTGTGCGAAGTTTGCAACTTCGCACTAGATAAAATGTAGTTTTCAACTACAAGGTTTGTAGTACATAAATCCAAAAAACCTTTCATTTTTTAATGTTTAAAAACAACATTATGTTGTTTTTCTTAGCCAAAGATACTGTTTTTTTTGTTTTGCTGCAAAAACACGCTCCGTTTTTCCATAGAGAAGCAATTCTTTCTTAGACTTATAGCGCGTTGCTCGGATTTGTTTTTTCCTGCACAGCTGTATTCAACATCAAAATTATACTAATTTTTATGATAAAACGTTATCAATAATAATTTTAGATAGTATTTTTGTATCAGATAGAAGAATTTCAAAAACAAACACATAATACAAAGAAAAACATGAAAAAAATTGATTGGATTTTAATACTGGGTACGCTTTTGTTCTCAATTTTGTTTTTTAGAGAAAGTCATGGAATTAATTACCTTATTTTCACGGTTTTTTTAATTTCCTCTTTGCTTTTTATTAAAAAAGAATTACTGAAAAATCTTGCTTGGATTACTGCTGCAGGATTTTCTCTTGTTTCTGCGCTAGCATTAACGTATCATGGAACTGGATTGGCTCTGGGAGCAACAATTACATCGCTGAGTTTGATGGCTGCTCTTAGCGTGAGCAAAAATTCATCGGCTATTGCTGCTGTATTTTACAGTGCTTATTCCTACATTTCTGCTATCGGATTCGTCTTTGTGGATTTGATGGAAAGAAACCGAAAGAAAAAAGATCTACAGCAAGATTCAGAAGACAAGGAAAACAAGAAAGGCGGAATTTCTTGGGTGCACATTATTTCTGCTCTTGGAGTGCTGCTTACTATTGTCTTGTTTTTTGTACTCTATCAAAGAGCAAATCCTTTATTTAAAGATTTCACCCAAAAGATTAATCTTGACTTTATAGAATGGCCTTGGGTACGCTTTACTTTCTTGGGCTTTGTGTTGCTATACGGTTTTTTCTACAACAGAAATATTCCTTCGCTCTACGCTTGGGATAGAAAACAAAAAAACAATTTGCTAAATAATACGGCAACAGAAAATCGCCTCTTTGGCAGGTCTTTTAATATCAATATGGAATATAAAACCGGTTTGATATTAATTATTCTTTTAAATGCGCTTCTTGCAATAGTAAATCTTTTGGATATTGTGTATATGTGGTCGGGAAGAGGCTTACCCGAAGGAATGAGCTATTCGGATTTTGTGCATCAGGGAACAGCTAATTTGATATTTTCCGTTATTCTCGCCATCATTATTATTTTATTCTTCTTCCGCAATAAAATGCATTTCTTTGAAAAAGCAAAGCAATTTAAAGTGCTTGCAATAATTTGGATGCTGCAAAATCTTATGCTCACTCTTTCAACAGCATACAGAAACCAATTGTATATTAGCGAATATACATTGACATACAAACGCTTAGGAGTGTATATTTGGTTGGCAATTGTTGCTTTTGGACTTATTACCACCTTGATAAAATTGTACAAAAAGAAAACAAATTGGTTTTTGGTTCGTGCTAATTCTTGGTCGTTGATTAGTATTCTGGTTCTTCTTTCTTTGTTTAATTGGGATCTTATCATTACCAAATTCAATATCAAGCATGCATCGAATTTAGATAAAGAATATTTATTGGAAATGCATCCTGCTACCTTGCCTTATTTGCTGGATTTATCTGTGAGTTATGATCAAGTTGGAGAGTTTGATAATTATACAAACCTAAGTTATGAATATGACGATCCTGCCTATTTAAAAACCTTTACGCATGAACTGCATAAACAAACATATACCTTCTTGCAGGATTGGGAAAAGACGGGATGGCAGTCTTGGTCATATTCCAAACAGCAAACAGCAAAAAAAATATACAGCATGATTGAAGAAGGAGAATTGGATACGCTTTTTTTATCTGATCTTCAACTAGTGGATTTAAATATTGCACCTTATCTGTCCAATCTGCATTATCTTGACTTATCGGATAATCAATTGACAGACATGCAATTATTGCAGAATTTGAAGGAGATTCAATATTTAAACTTAAGCAATAATGCGATTGCCGATTTACAAGCATTTCCGGAACTGGCAAAATTACAAACGCTTTTTCTTGACAATAATGCGGTGGAAGATTATAGCCCTTTATCACGAGCAAAAGCCTTAAAAAAGCTTAGTCTTTCTAATGTAGGTACGATTCATCTTTCTCAGCTCACAGGCTGTAAGGAATTGGAGTACTTGGATATTAGTTACAGTACCGTTGAGGATTACGCTTTGCTTGCTTCTTTTCAAAAATTGAATTCCTTGGATATTAGCGGTCAAAAAAACCAGGACTTTTCTACTATGCCCGAAATGAAAAGCATTAAAGAACTGGTTTTTCAAAATAATACAGAAGCAAAATACGGACAAGTGATGATGAAGTTCCAGTCTTCTGCTGAGATGGAAAAGCTGGATATTTCCAATAATAACGTCTATGATTTATATGTTTTAACGGATTATTATTATGAAAATGAAAACAGCTTACAAAATTTATCATTTAAGGAGGAGGAAGAAGAAGAGGTTTTGGCTTTTTTCCCGAAATTAAGGGAATTGAAGGTTAATAATGGGAAGATTAGTCGTTTAGCAGCTTTAAAATATTTTACGGAATTGGAAAATCTGGAGTTATACAATAACGATATCTACGATATTAAAGCATTGCAATTTTTAAGAAAATTAAAGCATTTAAACCTAAACAGCAATAAAATTACCGATATTAAAGCTTTGGGAAGTCTTCAGAATTTGGAGCATTTAGCTGTTAATAATAACCAAATTCAGCAGCTTGAAGCAATAAAAAAACTCAAAAAACTGCAATACCTCGATTTCTCGTTTAATATGTTGACAAATATAGAGGCAATAGCCGCTTTATCAGAAATTAGTGAATTACGATTAAACAATAATCAAATTAAGGATATTACTGTTTTACAGCATTTAAAAAAGCTGAAAAAGCTGTATTTGCAGAATAATTTCATTCAAGATTACAGTGTTTTATATAGCATGCAAGGCTTAGAATACTTGTATATCGATCGTCCGGAAAAAGATGTTGAAATTGCTTTAGAAAAATATTTGCCAAACACCAAAATTGAATATTATGGATACAGATATTAATAAGTTGAAACGAGCTCCGATAATAGCCATTTTGCGCACATCCTTACTGAATTTTATTGTGTGTACTTTTTTGTTTTATTTGTTTTTATACGTTTTTAAAGATTTGATTGCTGATTTTGGCTCCGGCTATGCTTTTTATGTCTTTCTGTTTTATTTTATGCTGATTCTTTCCCTCGGAATTTATATAGGAATCCTCTTATTATTTTATGTTGTAGATAAAAAGAAATTTTTGGAATTAGACAGAATTGCATTGATAGAAAGACAAATGCCACTTATTGCGCTGTTGAGCTTATTGCCCTTGTTTATAGCCTTTATTTCTATTCAAGATAATCAGGGAGATTTGTTGGCAATGTCATTATCTTATTTTTTCGCAGTGATTTTTGGATATATTTTCTTTATCTTTGACGTGAAAAAATAAACAGAAAATGGATAAAGAAGAAAAATATCAACGCCCTTCTTGGGATGAGTATTTTCTGCATGTAGCAGACACGGTAGCTCAAAGAGCTACTTGCGATAGAGGTAGAAGCGGGTGTGTTATCGTAAAAAACAAACAAATTTTGGTTACCGGATATGTAGGTTCTCCTTCGGGATTGCCACATTGTGATGATGTTGGTCACCAGATGAAAAAAACCATCCACGAAGACGGGAACATTACCAATCATTGTGTTCGCACCGTTCATGCGGAGCAAAACGCCATTTGTCAAGCAGCTAAGCGCGGTATTGCATTAGAAGGCTCTACTTTGTATTGTCGAATGACTCCTTGTCGGGTTTGCGCAATGCTAATTATCAATTGTGGAATTAAGCGTGTTGTTTGTGAGAAAAAATACCATGCCGGTGCAGAATCCGAAGAAATGTTTGCGATGGCAGGAGTGGAGCTGGAATTTGTCAGTCAGGAAGTGATGCAATATTCCAACCAAAAATCCTAGAAAATACTGATATTGCTTTCGTCCAAAGGTTTTTTAGAAATATAATATGCTCTAAACATTGCTGAGGTGTTGAAGGAAACAGCGATATTTCCGTATTTGTCCACTGCAATAAGACCGCCCTCTGCATTTTGTGCTTTCAATTTCTCTTGAATAATTAAATCAGCGGCTTTTTGGATTTCCATGTTTTTGTATTCCATTAAAGCAGAAAGATCGTAAGCAACGAGATTACGGATAAAGAATTCACCATGTCCGGTACAGGAAACAGCACAGCTATTGTTATTTGCATAAGTTCCAGCGCCAATAACAGGCGAATCTCCAATTCTGTTCCAGCGTTTCATACTCATTCCTCCGGTGGAGGTGCCTGCTGCCAGATTTCCGTGCATGTCCAACACAACACAGCCAACCGTGCCGTGTTTACTGCTTTCTTTTTGCCTACTATAAGCATCGTATCGCTCTTGTGTGAAAAAATAGCTTGCAGGAACAATTTTAAGCCCTTGTTCTTCGGCAAATTTTTCCGCACCTTTTCCCGACAAGAAAACATGGGGAGAATTATTCATAACAGCAAGCGCGGCAGAAATGGGATTTTTGATATTGCTAACTCCTGCAACAGCACCTGCGTTTAAGTTGCTGCCGTCCATGATAGAAGCGTCCATTTCGTTTTTGCCTTCGTAAGTGAAAACAGAGCCTTTGCCTGCATTGAAAAGCGGATTATTTTCCAGTTCGATAATTACTGCTTCCACCACTTCCACTGCTGTTTTTTTCTTTTCCAGCATTGTTTTTCCAAGCTCTAAGGCTTTGTGGAGAGCTTCCGTATAGGCGGTTTTTTGCTCTTGACTAAGTTCATCAATATTTCCGGCACCGCCGTGAATAAGAATAACATAATTAGCTCTTTCGGGCTCAACTATTTTCTTTTGGCTTTGGCATCCGCAAAAAAGAAAAGCTAGCAGTATAAAAATCCTTGTTTTGTTCATTTGCCTTGATTATGAATTATGAATATTCAAAGATACGTATTTTTTTGCATTGGCGAGAGTAGGAGAGAAAACTCGTAACAAAAATGGTGTTTTATTAAAAAAAGCAAAATTTATCTATTAAAATTCTTCTATAGCTTTGTAAGAAAGGCCTTACAGCAACTAAAAACGAAATTCCAGTCCGGAAGAAAGACGCAGGTCTTCTTCGGTAATGTTATCGCTAAAGGAAGCGTCTGGATAAAAGTTTGCTTTAATAAAAAGCCCTACATGATACTTTTCTTTGATAGAATAACTACATTTTAGCATTGCGTAAGGATAAATAAATTTTCTTTCTTCTTCACTAATTGAAGATAAAGGGCTTTGTTGGTTATTTCGTTTTATTTTAGTGTATAAGTATTGTTGATAAATAGGTGTTCCCAATATAATTCCGCTTGAAAAGGATTTGCGATGGATAAATCTATACTCTAATCCTACATCAGGACGCAACACCATAATGTAATATTCATAATAATTTGGATGCCATAAAAATTTATGTGAGTACTTTTCAATATTAACACCAGTATTCAGATAAAGCCTGTTTTTTGCTAAATGAATATTTGCAAATATATCTATCCCCACTCCCAATTCCGATTTGAAATCTGTTACAAATAGATCATCGTATAAAGGACGTAAAAAAATAACGTATCCCCTACATCCATATTCTAGTTTCTTTTCTTTGTTTTGTGCATAAAGAGAAATAACACAAGCTAAAAAAAGGATTATTAATAAAGTTTTTTTCATTTGTTTTTATATTGGTTGATATCTTTGGTTATTTGACTTTAGTATAATAATTTCGATATTGAAAATAAGCATGATAAGGGATTATGTCAACGGTAACATTGTCTTCTGAAAGTTTTACAACACGTACGTTATTGTCATTTTTTTTGTCTAAGTAAAGTAAAAATCCATAATCCTTATCAATGGAAATGATACGATAGCTTTCTTTTTTTCCAGAATAATTAATTGTAAATTTTGCTGTATTATCAAATTCCAGTTCATAAAAAAATGATTCCGTGGGATAAATAGTATCATAGGTAGTACCTGTGAGGTGTCCCCAACCAGTTTTAACCGTATATACCCACCTCCATTTTCCAATTAAGAAAGCGGTATCTCCTTCCAATTCCTCTTTCTCACAGCCAATAAAAAATAAGGAGAGCAAACAAATACTTGTGATTATTTTTTTCATATTTTATTGTTTTATGATTTTTGTAGTGTATATTTCGCTGTTGTTTTTTAATGGCAAAAAAACACACAAAATTATGTTTTATTGCTATAAAAAACAAACATATACACATAAAAAATACGTTTAAACGCATTTTTCGATTATTAAACACTTGTATTCAATGTTTATCTTATTTTTCGCCTTAGCTGTTATTCAATTTTCTTTCATCGCAAAGGATTTTTGATAACTAAAGAGAACTCTTTTATACTAATATTTCCAGTAAGTTAAAAATGCCAAGCGATGCCGGTTTTTAATCCAAAACTATACGGATAATATTCAATTCCATTATTTGGATGCTTAATGTAGATATTGTTTGTTGATAAAGATACATTCGGCTCTATTTGAACAGAAAACTTTTCTGTTATCGGAATGCTTGTACCTACACCAAATCTGAGATACAAATGGTGTTTTCTATATGTTGCATTTGTTGTTTCCAAACCAAGTAAAAAACGATAATCCGCTCCTACTAAGCTATATAATTTGAATTTTTCTCTTAAAATATGATATTTTAAGAGCAGGGGAATGGCATAATATTGATAAATATTTTCAGAATATCTAATTTCAGTATTATAAAAATAGTTGTAATGGCTTGAGTCTTTATCTGTTTGTTTCACATATTCAAAAGCTGTTAAAATTTCAAATCTATTGAATTTATATGCTAAGCTAAGACCAAAACTAAAGCCTTTTGAGAGAATTGTTTGTCTATCAATTTTTTCTTTCAGTGATTGGTAATAAGCAGTATTAATTTTCAAACTGCTATATTGCTTGTTAAGCTCAGGGGAAGCATATAGCATTAGCGACCATTTTTTTCCTGAGCTAAGCCATAAATGGAAATAGCAAAGAAAATTATTAATAGAAATGTATGTTTTTTCATAATAATGTATTATTCTTTTATAAAATAACTGTAATAGACATTGTCTGTGGGATAATCATAAGTAGTAGATTCGTAAGGAAAATATGAAGTAGTAATCAATGTGTCTTTTTTTATTAGACCACTAATTCGTACATTTGGGTTATTGTTTAAGCTTATTACAAAGCTTTGAACATCTGGGATTGTAATAGAAACTCTTCGAACATAGATGTCTGGGGGGTAGAAATCAGAATAATAATCTTCATAAGTATAGGGGGTGGAAAAACTTTCAAACAGAATTCTTTTTCTAACTACATATCCATTATTTGTAAAAATAAATATTCCCTTTTTCAAACATTCAATTGTTTTCACCTCATTATCACCTGGATAAATAGTGTCATATGTGGGTTTGCTTCTAGCACCACCATGGGGCCGATACTGATACCTAAGATGATGTGTATATTCCCACT
>CAZJZP010000110.1:0-4305 GCA_964550505.1 uncultured Prolixibacteraceae bacterium
TAAAACTAGATTGTGGTACAGAATCTTGTTTTCAAGCCATTAATCAACCACAAAAAGCATACAGCTTAAATGTTATGCACTCTAAGATAAAAAGTTTTTCTGGAGAAATTATTATTCAAAGCATGTTTGTCAGGGCAAATATTAATGGGGTAATGATTGACAACACAGGCGATAAGGAAATAAATGAATGGATTGCACGTTTAGAAGATATACATCCAAAAAAAGTGATGCTTTGTTCAGTTAACAAAAAACCAGCTTATAAGGAAGTTGAAGTAGTTGATATTAAAGAATTAGAAACAATAGCTAACAAACTTAGAAAAGCAGGAATGCAGGCAAGCGTTTATTAAAAAATATGATGAATAAAAAGCCTATTAAAATAAAACACTTATGGGAATATGATGTCAAACTATTGATGGCACTGGGCGAAGCTATTGACGGAAATAAAAAAATCTTCGCTTGGCTTCTCAACAATGGCTACCCAGAGTTAGCTGCATTTGCCGCAGCTGTTTGTGCTGATGCAGAAGCCTTGAAATGGTTGTTAAAAAACGGATATCCGCACCTCGCAGTGCTCAGTGATGCAATCGATGACGAAGATGCAGCCATCGCCTGGTTGAAAAAACATAAAATGAAGTTTTATCTGATTTTTGCTGATGCATGTTCCGTTAAAGGTGAAGTTGCTATGAAATGGTTGGAGGAAAATAATTACAAAGTATTTATGATACTTGCAATGAAAATTCAAGAAGTGCTTAGATTACAAGCCTTTAATCATTACGATTACCATAAAATGAAATTTAAATAAATTTCGCAGTTTAATTGAAACCGCAAATATGCCAAATGAGAATAGCGTTAATTAGTGATATCCATGAAGATTTAGCTTCGCTAAAGAAATTCCTCCATGCCATTGAAAAGCAGCAAGTGGATAGAATTTATTGTTTAGGTGATATCGCTGGCTATAACAGCACTTATAACGATTTTGAAAACAAAAGAAATGCTTCCGCCTGCTTGGAATTGCTAAAAAAAGAGGCAAGTTTAATTCTCCTTGGAAATCACGACTTAAATGCAGCAAAAATAACGCCTTCCTTTACTTCAGGATTTCAATACCCCGAAAATTGGTTTGAGCTGAGTACAGAAGAACAACAAAAAATGGCCAAAGATAAAATCTGGATTTATGGAACAGAAGAATTAGAGGCTAATTTCACAAAAGAGGATATCGCTTTTTTAGCTAAACTCCCTGAATACGACATACAAGAAATCAAAAAACAGAAAATCCTCTTTAGTCATTATTTTTATCCCAATATTAATGGAAGTGCAAAAGCTTTTTTCTCAAAAACCAAAGAATTAATTCCTCATTTTGAATGGATGCATAAAAATCATTGTAATATTAGTTTTTCTGGTCATGGACACACAGAAAACACATTAATATATCAATTAGGGAAAACAACACATCTGCCATACAATCAAGAGTTTAAGCTCGACACAATGAGTGCTGTATTAATTCCTCCATTATTAAGAAACAATATTTGTCAAGGATTTTGTATCTTTGATTCTGAAACATTTAGTCTAAAAGCTTATAAAATTTATGTCTAAAAAAAATAACAGAAAGTTTTTCTTGGGAATTGTTATCCCTTCCGTCCTTGCAGTAGCTTTGTTTATTATTGCTATTTATGCTATTCTTATTCCAAGAATTGAAAAAAACAGTATGGAGCGGAAAAAAGAGATGATTAGTGAGCTTACCAATACTGCTTGGAGCTTGATTGATGAATACAACAAAGAGGTAAAAGACAGTTTAATCAGCATAGAGGACGCGCAAAAATATGCAGCTTCCAGGGTTTCTGAAATGCGTTATGGTAAAGAGCAAAAAGACTATTTTTGGATTATAGACATGAGTCCTAAGATGATTATTCATCCTTATCGTCCAGAGTTAAACGGAACAGATTTATCAGACTATGCTGATCCAAAAGGGAAGAAACTATTTGTTGAGGCTGTTAAACTGGTTAAGGAAGATGGAGAAGGTTTTATTGATTATATGTGGCAATGGAAAGACGATAGTAGTCGCATTGTTCCCAAACTGTCTTATGTCAAAGAATTTCCGGAGTGGGGTTGGATTGTAGGTACTGGGATTTACTTAGAGGATGTTAAGGAAGAAATTAGCTATATAAAAAATAGACTATTGCTGATTTCGAGCATTATTGTTCTTTTACTTGGTTTATTGTTATTATTTATCATTCGTCAAAGCTTAAAAATTGAAAACAAAAGACATGCTGCAACAAAAGAACTTCTTGTATCAAGGCAACGCTATAAAACCCTAGTAGAAGCTTCTGCCGAGGGTACAATTATGCTTCAAAAAAAGGAAATCATTTTCTGCAATAAAAAAACAGCAGAAATTATTGGGATTGAAAGAAAAGAAATATACGCACTTTCTTTGAATAAGCTTTTTGATTTAAATTGGACAAGTATAGAAAAAAGACTGAGTAAGGAAGGGAAAACTTTTAATATTCCTGTCAAAATCAAAACTGGTGTTAAAGAAGGAAAAGAAGTATTATTGTCCATTTCCCAGCTCACTTACGCAGCTGAAAAATCTTTTATTATTATTGTAAAAGAGATTGACAATCAAAAAATCAAAGAAGAGGAGAAACAGCAACTTATCATTGAATTGGAGCAATCCTCCCATCTTATGATGCAGAAAAGTGGAGATTTTTCTACCGAAATATTACGTTGTTCAACTACTAGCAGCATTCAAAAAGCAGCGGAATTAATGAAAAGCCAAAAACAGTCTGCTATTTTTGTAATGGAAGAAGAAGAAGTGATTGGGATTGTGAGTTCAAAAGATATCAGTGAACGTATGGCTGCGCTTCAGCTTAAAGGTGAAGAGCAAATAACAAAAGTGATGACATCTCCTGTTTTTTCAATATCAGAAAACACTAGTATTCAAGAAGCTATTCGCATTTTCAAAAAGAATAATTTCTCCCATCTTCTGATTGAAAAAAATAATGGAAAAAAAGAAGTCTTAGAACGAAAAACTTGTTTTCTCTTGCTTAGCAATTCCATTTCATCCCTTGTTGAAGATATTGAAACTTCAAATAATATTCAGGAGTTGAAAAAAATATTTTTACGAGCAGCAATTATTGTGGAAGCACTTTACAATAGTGGAAGTAAGGCAGAAACACTAACTCGAATCATCAGCACTGTAGCTGATCATACTACAAAACGCCTTTTCGATTTTGCTTTCGATCAATATGGAACTGCTCCATGTAAATTTAGCTTTATTGCAATGGGAAGTGAAGCCCGAATGGAGCAAAGTTTGCACACCGACCAAGATAATGCTATCATTTTCGAGAATGTTAAAGCGGAAGAAAAAGCAAAAACCGAGGCTTATTTTCTTAAGATTGCTTCTTACATCACTAATTCCTTGGATGAAATTGGTTTTAAACGCTGTCCTGGAAACAATATGGCTTCAAATCCAAAATGGTGTAAAAGTATCGAGGAATGGAAAAATTATTTTAGCAAATGGATTAGTGAAAGTGATCCGCAAAGCATATTAGAGATTAATATTTTCTTTGATTTCAGGACGGTTTATGGTGAATCCACTTTTACAGAGGAATTATTTGAGCACATCATACAAAAAACACAAGGAAAAACGATTTTCTTCCATCATTTAATGCAATCAACCTTGAAATTCAAAGCGCCACTCAATAACTTCGGAAACATTGTTGGAGAAACCGAAAATGAAAACGAAAAATGGATTGATGTGAAAAAACTACTAATGCCGATTATAAGTATGGCAAGATTATACAGTATCAAAAACGGCATTAAAGAAAACCACACTATTGAAAGACTACAGCAGGTTTTGAAAACCAATGACTTACAAGCAGAATTATTTGCAGAAATAATACAAGCTTATAATTATCTTTTCCTTCTCCGATTCAGAGCGCAATTAGAGAAAATCAATGCAAAAACTGCTGTAAGTAACGATATTAATGTTTTAGCTTTAACAGAAATTGAAACCGCCACGCTAAAGAAAATCTTTAGCAAACTAAATGAAATTCAATCAAAAGCAAGTATGGATTTTAACTAAACTTAGCGGATTTGTTTAAAGGCTCGTTCAATAGCAGCTTCCAAATGGGTATAAACGGCTGATTCTTCGCCGTCGCCACTGAAGGATAGATATTTGTTTTGCTTTTTATAATAATCGATTACAAGAGCTGCTTTTTCTTCAAAGACCTCCAAGCGATGTAAAATTACATCAATATCCATATCATACACTCTAGCCTTAGGCGTTTTTGATCGAGCGGTTAAGCGCTTAAT
>CAZJZP010000110.1:4405-8432 GCA_964550505.1 uncultured Prolixibacteraceae bacterium
GTTTTTTCTTCAATTTCTTTACGTAAAAGTTCTCCAGTTGAAATATATACAAGGTTATGTTTTTTGGCTAATTTCTTCGCCTGCGTTCCTTTTCCTGAACCAGGAGAACCAAACAAAACAACATTCAACCATTTGTTTTCCAGGGTTTTTTCAATAGAAGCTAATAAGCGTTGGTTTACTTCTTCAATTGTTCCGGTACCGTCAACAGGAAAATATTTATTCTGTTCTTGATAAAAAGCAGCAACAGGAAGTGTTTTTTCTTCATATTCAAGCAAACGGTGTTCGATAATTTCATTAGTGTCGTCGGAACGATTCTCTTTTTTTGCTCTGTCTAATAATCGTTTTTGAAGTTGTGTGCGTGGTACTTCCAGGCTAAGCATACAACTTAATCGAATGTTCATTTTAAGCAGCAATCCCTCCAAAATATAACATTGTACTACCGTACGAGGAAAACCGTCAAATAAAAAGCCATTGGCACCAGGACTCATTTTAATTTTTTCTTCAATAATCTGAACAATTAACTCATCTGGAACAAGCATTCCTTTTTCAATCAAGCCTTTTGCTTGTTTTCCTATAAGGGTTCCTTCTTTTATTTCCTCTCTTAATATATCTCCAGTTGAAATATAAGTTAAATTGTATTTTTCCATTAAAAGCTTAGATTGTGTTCCTTTTCCACAACCCGGAGGACCAAATAATGCGATATTTAACATAGCAGTATAATTAATCAATTATAGTATAAATTTCTTCTAAATTTCTTCCCAAACCATCATAATCCAATCCATAGCCTACAATAAAATCATTCGGTATTTCAATTCCGATATAATCAATTGGGTAATCTCCTTTAAATGCTTTAGGTTTGTATAATAATGAGGCGATTTTAACTTCTGCTGCTTGAAGATTTGCCAAAGTCTGAATAGTATGCTTCATTGTTATTCCTGAATCAATAATATCTTCGATAACCACAACAGTTCTATTATGGACTGCTTTATCCAAACCTATCAATTCTCTGACAACAGATGTAGATTTTGTCCCTTGATAAGAAGAAAGTTTTACAAAAGATATTTCGCAATCAATATGTAGGTTTTTCAGTAAGTCTGAAGCAAACATAAAGGCTCCATTTAAAACAATAATAAAAATTGGTTTTTTCCCTTTTAAGTCTTTATTCATCCTTTCAGCGATAGATTTTACCGCTTCTGCTATTTCCTTTTTTTCAATAAAAGGTCGAAATCTTTTGTCGTGTAAGCGAACAATGTCTGCCATAGTATTTGAATTATGGCACAAAGATAATCATCTATTTTAATATTGAAAATTACTTTTGCTCAACGAATTTTCTAAAAAAACCCAAAGTTTTCTTTTAGAAGAAAGATATTTTCTTATTTTTGTTTGCAATTAGAATACAAAAAAAACTAAAGATATTATGAATGCACAAGTAAGTATTATCATGGGGAGCACTTCAGATCTTCCAATAATGGAAAAAGCGGCTAAAGTATTGGATGAATTAGAAATCCCCTTTGAAATGCATGCGCTTTCTGCTCACAGAACGCCAGAAGCCGTTGAAGAATTTGCAAAAAACGCACATGTAAAAGGCATCAAAGTCATTATTGCTGGTGCTGGAATGGCAGCTCATTTACCTGGGGTAATTGCTTCTATGACATGCATCCCTATTATTGGTGTTCCAATCAAAGCAAGTCTTGAAGGACTAGACGCACTTTTATCAATTGTTCAAATGCCTCCCGGAATCCCCGTTGCTACTGTTGGTATTAATGGCGCACAGAATGCAGGACTACTTGCCGCTCAAATGTTAGGCATTTCCAACGACGAACAATTTACCAAAAATTTGGAATACAAAAACAATCTAAAAGACAAAATAGTGAAAGCAAACCAAAGCTTATCCGAAATAAACTATCGCTTTAAGACTAACTAAAAAATTCATCTATGAACAAAGTTCAAGATTATTTTCTTGTTTTAATTTTACTGTTTCTTCCTTTTTGTATTTCAGCATCTGGTGAAAACAAACCGATAGGAGGCGCTTCGGCTGGAATGGGTGGTATTTCTCTTAATCATGTTGACCTTTGGTCAATACATAATAATCAAGCGGCTTTGGGTTTTTACAATCATATGTCTGCTGGGATTTATTATGAAAATCGATTTGGTCTTAAAGAATTAAGTTTGAAATCAGCTGTTTTTAGTTTGCCAACTAATACTGGAAACTTCGGAATCAGCCTTAATCATTTTGGTAACACCGATTATGCCGAGATGAAATTTGGGCTAGCTTTTGGCAAAAGCTTTGGAGAAAAGTTTTCCGCTGGTCTTCAATTGAATTATATGAATACCCAAATTACCGAGGAATACGGAAGTCAAGGAGCAGTCAGCTTTGAATTAGGAATGATGGCAGAAATCATAGATAATCTTTTTATCGCGGCTCATGCTTTTAATCCTATTCAAGTTAATTTAGCAGACTATAATGAAGAAAAAATTCCTGCAATTTTCAGATTGGGCTTAGCCTATCATTATTCTGAAAAACTTTTTACTTCTGTTGAAGTAGAAAAAAACATTATGCATAATCCATCCTTTCACGCAGGACTTCAATATCAAGTTATTGATGAAATATTTGTCCGTACTGGAATTGCAACAAACCCCGGTCGCTATGCCTTGGGATTTGGCTTTTTATTCGGTGATTTTCAGCTAGATATTGCTGCAACTTATCATCAAACTTTGGGCTTCACTCCACAAGCAGCCATCATTTATCAGTTTAAATAATGAAAATATTACGCGCACATATTATTCTGATTTTGCTTATTTGCTTCGGCTCTGTTAAAGCGCAAACACCACATATTCCTGCTATCAATGAAGCCTACATACAGGAAAAATTGGAAGAATTAGCAGAATCTTCTGACGAAGAGCTTGATTACAGCGAAATTATGGACATTTTGTACGGACTGGAAGCCAACCCCTTAGATATAAACAAAGCTACGTTTGAAGATTTCAAACAGATTTTTTTCCTCAATGAGCTGCAAATTCTTAGCATTATCAGGCATCGTGAAAAATACGGAGATTTCTTGTCTCTTTACGAATTACAATCCCTTCCACATTTTGACATGGAAAGCATACAATTGCTGCTTCCCTTTGTTACAGTGAAAAAACGAATGGATACTCGACATGTGTCAATAAAAGACATATTTAAAAACACCAATCAGGATTTGTTTATTCGTTATCAGAGAAATATACAAGAGGCTAAAGGCTTTAGTCCTATTGACGACTCCTCCTATGCAGCAAATCCCAACTCAAGATATTTAGGTTCTCCTGATAAAATTTATACACGATATAGGTTAAAATACTATAACAATATAAGTATAGGTGTTACTGCTGAAAAGGATGCTGGAGAGGAATTTTTTCAAGGCAGTCAAAAACAAGGCTTTGATTATTATTCTGGACATTTTTTTATGAAAGATTTTGGTTTTGTTAAACGAGTTGCTGTAGGAGATTATCTTGTGCAATTCGGACAAGGTCTAACGATATGGTCGGGACTTTCTTTTGGCAAATCCAGCGATGCTATTAATATTAAGAAAAATGCACAAGGTATCCGCCCCTATACTTCCGTTGATGAAAATAGGTTTATGCGAGGTGCTGCAACAACATTGACATTTAAAAACATCGATTTTACAGCCTTTTATTCCAAAAAGAAAATTGATGCGAATATTATGTATAGCGATACAGCAGATTTTGAGGACAACGAATCTCTTATTGCTAGTTCCTTAGTACAAACAGGATTACATAGCATTCCTCGAGAATTAGATAAAAAAGATGTATTAGATGAAACCGTTTACGGAGGAAGAATAAGTTATGAAAAACGCGCCTTTTCTATTGGTGTTTCCGGTATTCAATATTCTTTTGGCGGAGAATTAAACAGAGACCTAAAACCATACAACCAATTTGAATTTAACGGTCAATCAAATACAAATTTTGGAGTTGATTATAGTTTTATTTGGAATAATCTTCATTTTTTCGGAGAAGCCGCTATGAGTGA
>CAZJZP010000111.1:0-2210 GCA_964550505.1 uncultured Prolixibacteraceae bacterium
AGCATCAGCTTTCACCATTGGGATGTAATTTTGAGCTTTCCCAAACATTAATATAAAAAAGAAGAAAACGAAAAATATAATTAGTTTTTTCATAGTTATTATAGTTTATACAATTTGTATTTTCTGTGTTTTTCTTTTACCCTTGCCTATCTATCTAGACTCCAAATATAAACAAAAAAGATAATATATCCAACTTTGTGTGTATTTTTTTCAAATAATTGCGTTAAATAAAAATAGCAAAATCAATTCCTGCTACAAGCAATTTTATTACTTTTGTAGCATTAAAGACAGAATTATGCTGACAATACAACGAATAAAAGAAAATACGGAAGAAATTAAGAAGTTGTTGAAAATCAAGAATTTCCAACAAACTGCACTTATTGACGATCTTCTTGTTCTTGATAATAAGCGAAAAACTTTGCAAAACAAGCTGGATCAAATCCTTGCGGAAAGTAATCAGCTAGCAAAACATATTGGGCAATTGTATAAGGAAGGCAAAGGCAAGGAAGCAGAAACGCTGAAAGAAAAAACAGCAGCACTGAAGCAGCAATCAAAAGAAATTGGCAACGAACACGATGCCATAGAAAATGAAATACGTAACAATTTATACCGTATTCCCAATATCCCACATCCTTCTGTTCCTGCTGGCAAAACAGAAGAAGATAATATCGAAGAAATGCGCGAAGGAGATATTCCCGATTTAGGAGAAAAAGCCTTGCCACATTGGGAACTAGCTAAAGAATATGATCTTATCGATTTTGATTTAGGTAGTAAAATTACAGGAGCAGGATTTCCGGTCTATAAAGGTAAAATGGCAAAATTGCAGCGTGCTTTAATCAGTTTTTTCCTTGATGAGGCAGAAGCAGCAAACTATATTGAAGTTCTACCGCCCTTGCTTATTAATGAAGCTTCCGGCATTGGCACCGGTCAATTGCCCGATAAAGACGGTCAAATGTATCATGTTGGAGAAGATAATTTGTATCTTATCCCAACAGCCGAAGTTCCGATAACCAATATTTACAGAGATGTAATTGTGAAAGAAGAAGATTTCCCGATTAAAAATGTCGCATATTCTGCTTGTTTCCGACGTGAAGCGGGTTCTTACGGTAAAGATGTTCGCGGACTTAATCGTTTACACCAATTTGATAAGGTGGAAATAGTACAAATTCAGCATCCTGAAAAATCCTATGAAACATTGGAAGAGATGAAAAGCCATGTGGCATCGCTATTGCGAAAACTGAAATTGCCCTTTAGAATTCTTCGACTTTGTGGTGGGGATTTGAGCTTTACCGCTGCTTTGACCTACGATTTTGAAGTCTATTCTGCTGCACAAAAAAAATGGTTGGAAGTGAGTTCTGTTTCTAATTTCGAAGATTATCAAGCAAACAGAATGAAACTTCGATACAAAAATAGCAATGGTAAAACGACATTAGCACATACCTTAAATGGCAGTGCACTTGCTCTTCCCAGAATAGTAGCAGCACTTTTGGAAAACATGCAAACAGAAGATGCTATCCTTATTCCGGAAGTTTTACAGCAATATTGCGGTTTTGATAAAATAATAAAGCATTAAAAATCATTATATTATGAAAAAACTACAGTTTTTAAGTCTCATCTTTGTCCTTTTTTTATTTGCCTGTTCTAACACTTCTGATCCCAGAATAGAAAAGGCAGAAACACTCTTGGAAAAACTGGATTCTGTCAAAGCTGAAATAAGTAAAATTGATGCTGATGAAGTAGCAGAAAAATACAATCTTTACATGGAAAATATTGAGCACATCCAGAAAGTGTTTAACGATACTGCACACAGTGATGAAGAATGGGAAATGCTGACTTCATACGCAACAATAAAAAAACCCTTACGTGATTATCCTGCAAAACATCAAAACTTTGAAAAGGAATTGGATTACTCCATCACGCAAATAAAAGCCTTAATTCAAGAATATGAAGAAGAGAAGATCGACAGCACTAAATTTGATGAATATTATCAAACAGAATTGGACATTGCACACCAATTAATGACTAACATCGACTTTTCTGTATCTTCTATGCAAGAATCTGCTGCTCGATTCGACAGTCTTAATCCGAAAATTGAGGATTACATAATCGAAAAAGAATCGCAAATAATACATGAATAAATTTTCGGTCAAAACCGCTATTTTCTTGCTTTTTTTGGGAAGCTTTTTGCTGACAAACAGCAGTCAGCTCTT
>CAZJZP010000111.1:2310-8379 GCA_964550505.1 uncultured Prolixibacteraceae bacterium
GATTTGGGTCATGTGTACATGAAAACAGATGATTTTTCCAAAGCCGACAACCATTTTAGAGATTTAATAAAGAATTGTCCTGCTTCAGAAAACAAATATTTGGAACTTTCCAATGCTTTTTTGATGCGAAGGTATTTTGATTATTCTTTGTTGTGTTTGGAAACAGCCATTAAGGAATTGGGCAAAAGCTATGCGTTGTTGGTTAATATTGCTCGGATTTATGAAGTTTCCGGTAAAGCGGAGGAAATGGCAAATGCCTATTTGGATATTTTGGAAATATCTTCTCGTTATGAAAATAATGTGAAAAGCTATTTGCAAAACGCCCTTCAAAATGACGCCGAAGGCACTAAAAATGAAGCAATTAAAAATGCTTTATTAGAAAGAACCAGAAAAAATCCCAATGACATTATCTATGCCGAATTATTATTTTGGCATTCCATACAAAATAAAAATTATGAAATTGCCTTTATTCAGGCAAGATCTTTAGATAAAAGAATTGATGATCAAGGTCAAACTCTATTTGAATTTGCTCAATTATGTGCTGGAGTGCAAGAATATGAAATTGCGGAAAAGACCTTAGCATTGATACTAAAAAAGGGAGAAGACAATTATTTTTATAGCAAGTCGCGCATCGCTTTGTTGGATATTAAATTTGAAAAACTCCACCAAGACGGTCGAAAAGCGGAGCAAAAAGAATTGCAATCACTGGTAAAAGAATATGAAAAAAGCATTGCTGATTTAGGTAAAAACAGCGAAACCATTGTTTTGATGCACAATTTGGCGCAGATTAAAGCTTTTTACCTGCACGATATTGAAGGAGCAATTGCATTATTGGAAGAAGCCGTTTCTTATACAGGAAATCCTTCGGTTCTTGCTGAATCAAAATTAGCGCTTGCCGATGTCTATCTTATTTCAGGCAAAATCTGGGATGCCAGCTTACTCTATTCTCAGGTAGAAAAAGATTTCAAGGACGAACCTATGGGCCATAAGGCAAAGTATAAAAACGCACTATTCTATTTTTATATCGGAGAATTTGATTGGGCGAATGCGCAATTTGAGGTATTGCGCGCTGCTACATCTAAACTCATTGCCAATGATGCTATGTTGATGTCTTTATTGATTTCGGACAATGTGGATTTTGATAGCTCTTATGTTCCGCTGCAAATGTATGCAATGGCTGATTTCTTTTATTTTCAGAAAGAGACGGAAGCAGCGCTTTTGGCTTTGGACAGCATAGAAATGATTTTCCCAGGGCATCCGATATTGGATGATGTTTTGCTCAAAAAAGCACGCATTCACTTTGATAATGGTGCATATCAAAAAACAGACAGCATTTTAGACCTGATTGTGCGGGATTATGCTTATGAAATATTGGCAGATAAAGCGCTATATAGCAAAGCTTTATTGTACGAATACTATTTCAACGACAAGGAAAAGGCGATGGATTTATATAGTCAGTTATTGATGGATTATTCCTCCAGCCTTCTTGCTTCTGATGCCCGAAAACGCTTTCGTTTTCTTCGCGGGGATAAGTTGGAAACAGCGGTTCCTCAAAAGCCGGAGCATATTTTCATCTATTATTCAGATGAAAAAAACAATTAAATACTTAGCCCATTTCTTCCATCTTCATCCAACGATCGAAATCTTCAGCAGTGAGAATACCGCTTTCGATAGCTGCTTGGCGGAGGCTGATATTGTTTTGATGGGCTGATTGTGCAATTTTAGCTGCATTTTCATATCCGATATGTGGATTTAAAGCAGTTACCAGCATGAGCGAATTTTCCAAATGCTTTTGAATATTCTCTTTGTTCGCAGTAATGCCGTTGACACAACGAAGAGCAAAAGATTTTGCAGCATCACCAAGAATATTGGCTGATTGTAAAAAGTTACTGATAATTAGAGGTTTGCAAGTATTTAGCTGAAATTGCCCGCCCATTCCACCAATACTAATGGCTAAATCATTGCCGATTACTTGTGCTGCAACCATAATAAGTGCTTCGCATTGAGTGGGATTTACTTTTCCGGGCATAATAGAAGAACCGGGTTCGTTAGCAGGAATATTGAGTTCCCCAATTCCACAGCGTGGACCAGAAGCTAAGAGTCGGATATTATTTGCAATTTGTTTTAGACTTAAAGCTGTGTTTTTAAGTGCTGAAGAAGCAGAAAGCAAGGCATCGTGAGCAGAGATAGCTTCATATTTATCATCCGCGGTGATAAAATGAAAACCGCTGATTTCAGAAATTCTTTCTGCAACTTGCACATCGAAATTTTTGGGCGTATTCAGTCCTGTACCAACGGCGGTTCCACCTAAGGCAATTTCCTGCAAACGTGGGAGGCTGTTTTCAATTTCTCTGATGCCGTATTTTAATTGTGAAGCATAGCCGCCAAATTCGCTGGACAAACTTAAAGGAGTGGCGTCCATCAAATGAGTTCTCCCGCTTTTGATAATTCCTTCAAAAGATTTTGCTTTTTCTTGCAGCGATTTTAGTAAAAATTTTAGGTCAACCAGCGTTTTTGTCTGCAATAGTTTTACCGCTGCGAGATGCATGGCAGTTGGAAAGCTGTCGTTTGATGATTGCGACATATTAACATCATCATTAGGATGAACAGTTTTTTGGCTGTCTGTGATTTTTCCGCCCATTAATACATGCGCACGATTGGCAATCACTTCATTTAAGTTCATATTTGTTTGCGTACCAGAACCTGTTTGCCAAACCACCAGAGGGAAATTATCAGCGAGTTTCCCTGCCAGAATTTCATCACATACTAATCCGATATATTCTGCCTTTTCTTTGGAAAGCTGTCCCATTTCAGCATTGACTTGAGCAGCAGCTTTTTTGATGATGGCATAGGCGGAAATGATTTCTTCCGGCATTTTTTCCTTGCCGATAGGGAAATTTTCTAAGGAACGTTGGGTTTGTGCACCCCAATATTTGTCTTCTGCTATTTCAACATAACCTAAACTGTCTTTTTCTTTACGCATTTTTTAGCTTTTTAATGAAACGAAAGTACAAATAATTATAGAATATCAGGCTTTAGCCGTTACAATTTTCACAAATGCCAATTTCGCCTTTGCCTTGTTTTTCTCTAAATAAACGCATTTTTTCGTTATTCCATATTTGTTGGAAAGCTTCTTTGTTAAGATTTCCGTATGGGTAATTAGCATCTTTATCATAACAGCAAGGGAGAAGAGATCCATCTTGTGTAATCACTGCGCTCGACCATATTCTAAAACAGTGTTTATTTTTTTTACGTTTTTGTTCCAATTTACCATTTTTCAGTGAATAACGTTGGTATTTACGATTCACTGCCATCATCTCTACGGCATTATCGTAGTGATAAAATTGTGGAGATTTAAAGACAACTTTATCAGCACCAGCTTTTTGAAAAGCTTTTTTACTTTCTTGAAGATGATTTTCATTATGCTTAAAAACAAGTTGTTGTGCAATGATTTGCGGGAAATTGCGTTCATGTTTTTCTTTTGCTTTTTGCAAAAGGGAAAAGGCTTGGATACATTGTTTAAAACTACCACCTACACGGTATTTCTGGTAGGATTCTTCATCGTATCCGTCAACGGAAATAATGAGTTGGTGTAAGCCAGAAAGTACAAGTCGTTCTGCCATCTCTTCATCCAAAACCTGTGCATTTGTTGATAAACTTGTCCATATTTTACGCTTCACAGCAAGATGAATTAATCGGTCAATTTCCTTGTTTAATAGTGGTTCTCCTTGAAAATAAAAGGCAATATGGATAATGCTTTTGGGAAAACCTTCCATCCATCGACTAAAATCTGCTGTGGAAAGAACCGCTTTTTTGTCTTTTGAATTCCGCATTCCTACAGGACATTCTGGGCAACGAAGATTGCAATAATTACAGGGTTCTACACTTATTGAAAAAGCTTGGTGTTTGAAGTTGCGAAAACGAAAAAAACGGGAGAGAAAAAAGTTTACATAGATTTTAGTAGCATTCCAAATCTTCGAAAAGTTGAGTAATGATAGAAATCTTATGGCGGAATGAAAAGACATTATTTTTTAACTACTTCATCCAATCGTGAGGTAAGTTTTTTGACAAAAGGAGATTCTTTTAAAAATTCTTTAGCGACAATACGAATAAAAGTATAGATAGGAATCGCTAGAATCATACCGACAAAACCGCCCAAAGATCCAGCCATCATAATTACCAAGAATATTTCCAGTGGATGCGCTTTTACACTTTTGGAAAAAATAAGTGGTTGTAAAACAATATTGTCAATCAAATTCGTAATTACAAAACTTGTTGCTATACTTAATACTAAGGGAAGCATTTGCGTTTGGTAATCCATATCTAAATTTACGGAAATACCAAGAAGTATGCCTACACATCCTCCGATAATTGGCCCAACATAGGGAACTACATTGAAAATACCTGCCAATAAACCAATCACTAATGCATTTTCGAGTCCAATAATATACATTCCCGTACTTACCAAAGCAAAAATACTAATCAACTGAAGAAGCAGTCCTGTAAAATAGCGGGAAAGAAGTTTTTTGGTATTATTAATAATTCTTGTTACTTCATCTTGTATGTCGATAGGTGTAAATAACATAATACCGTTATAAAACAGATGTTCATCTTTAAGAAAGAAAAAACTAATAAAGAGAACAGAAAAGATAGCTATAAAAAGCGTTCCTGCTAATCCAACAAGATTTGATAAGGTAGAAGAAATGTCAATGGCGTTTACATAAGAAAAAAGCGTTTCTGTTAATTTTAAGGAAATGGATTCATCATCAGTAATTA
Source organism: uncultured Prolixibacteraceae bacterium (assembly GCA_964550505.1). GTDB lineage: Bacteria > Bacteroidota > Bacteroidia > Bacteroidales > CAZJZP01 > CAZJZP01. The sequence goes on from CAZJZP010000111.1 coordinate 7,087, forward strand.
ATCCTTTTTTCTTTAAAAACAAATCAAGATCCGAAACGGGTTCTTTAAGAGCCTCAGAAAAGGCGTTATAATCGAGATTGGCAAAGGTTTCCGCTTGTGATGCTAAAAGAGGAATGATAAAACTGAAAAAACCAACAAAAAAGCCAATAAGAACCACCAGAGCTATTAGTGCATTGAGCCAATGCGGCAAGCGAAGCTTTTTATAGCGTATCTTGTCTAATAGCTTTACTAAAGGTTGACCGATAAAAGAAAGAATCGCAGCAATTAAAACATAAATTAATATGTCGCGAAAAGTCCAGGCAATAAAGCCAAAAAGCAAAACTATAGGGATAAGAATGTACCAGGGTTTTTTGAGGTTCATACTTTTTCTTTTTTTTTACAAAAATACGATTAAATATTTAATAAAATAAAAACAATATGACAAAAAGCATTGTTGAGAGATTATGGATTTTTTGTTTTCTTAAGATTTTTCCCCATAGAAAAGTCTGAGAGACCCCATAAAAACTTAAATCAATAATGTTTAAGAGAGTTAAAAATTCCTTTTGTACAAAAAAAAATGCTTTACAGACAATAAAAAATGATTTCTATCGCTTTTAACACAAATTTAACGCAGAAAACTATTTTCGTTTTTATAGTTTTGTACATTTGCAACTTCAAGAATAATCTTTGTTTAAACTATGGAAAATAAAGAACATATTATACAATCAGTGGGAGATTTATTCCAAAAATATGGAATAAAAGCCGTTACTATGGATAGAATTGCTGAAGAATTAGGTATTTCAAAAAGAACATTGTACGAAATTTTCTCGAATAGAAACAGTTTGATTACCACTGTATTAAGAGCTGGAAACATAGCGCATGTTCAGTTGTTACAAAAGGTAATGGAAGAAGGTTCTAATATGATAGAGGTAGTTTTTAAAGTTGGGAAGATAAATCATGATATGTTGCAAAAGTATAACCCTATGTTTTTTCAGGATTTAAAAAGAAATTACCCGAAAATACAAAAGGAGTTTGAAGAACATGTCAGAGAGAATAAATATGCATTTACAAAGAGAATTTTGGATGAAGGACAAGAGGAGGGAGTTTTTACAAAAGAGATTAACATTGAAATAGTGTGCATGTTTTTCCATGAGATGATACGACTAAGTTGTGATAATGAGGCTTTTACAATAGCTGATTTTAAAAGTGATGATTTTGTAAACAGCGTGTTTTTACCCTATTTTAAGGGGATTTCTACTGAAAAGGGAAGGAGACTTATTGATGAATATTTCGAGAAATATACTCCATAGTCTT